>CAYLPW010000184.1:0-9997 GCA_964385665.1 uncultured Saprospiraceae bacterium | reverse complement strand
CCAAACTTAGAACCACAGTAGACTGTAATTGCTTTCATATGTCTATTTTAATTTTACTGGATGGTCATATGAAACCTCTCTGCCGTCAGGCAGGCTTACCATGATTAAATAGTCATTTTTTGTGTGTCTGCCTAGCTATCGTTTTAGCAGACAGGTTTTAATGACGATTCAATCATGGACGTTTCATATTAGTAGTCTTTATATCCAAAATGGATGGTAGGCAGGAGAGACCATTAGCATCTCAAAAAATGCCTAGATCGAAACAGTATAAAAGAAGAAGAAGTTCGGAAAGTGCCTAATCGATTTGCGTGTGTGCTGCTTGACAAGCAGGTTTTCGGCAACGCCCATAAAGATTCAAGGAATGATGCATCACTTCAAATCCCAACAAATCGCCCATCGTATCCTTAATTTGCTGAATACGTGGATCGCAGAACTCTAGCACGTCGCCACAACTGAGACAGATCAAATGATCGTGTTGTTTGTAGCCGTACGACTTTTCATATTGGGCTAGGTTTTTCCCAAATTGATGTTTTTTAACCAAATCGCAGGTCACCAACAATTCTAGTGTATTGTACACTGTCGCCCGACTCACTCGATAATTTTGATTCTTCATATGAATATACAGTGCCTCTGCATCGAAGTGGTCACTGCGGCGATATATTTCTTCCAAGATAGCATAACGCTCTGGTGTCTTCCGAAAGTTATTTGCTTCCAGATGGTTAGAAAATATAGTCTTGACCTCTTTGATGATATGATCGGTAGCTGGCTGCATGTTTTCTATGGATGATGAGTGGTGAATAGTAGATGATGAATATAAGTACCCATCATCTATCACCTATGAAGTTAGTCTATTCTAGTAACAGTTGAGATATTATCAAGTTTCTTTAATGCTTCCATAGCTAGGTAAAGCTGATCTTTATTGGAGACTAACAGACTAATAAAACCCTCAAATACACCTTCTGTTCCATTGATGCTGAAGGAACGAATGTTCAGATCAAGTTGCGCAGAGATTTCTTCCGAAATACGTTGAATGACCCCTTTTCCTTTGTCCCAACCAGTAATTTTAACATTAGCGACGAAAGTTTGTGCGCCAGTGGTTGCCCATTCTGCCTTCATGACTCGGTGAGCATTACTTGCCATCATATGTGGCGCATTGGGACAGTTGGTTCGATGAATTTTCAACTCTGCGCCTACCGTTAAGTACGCAAAAATCGCATCTCCTTGTACTGGATTACAACAGGTGGCGAGTTGATAGCGATACAAATGCGCTGGCTCACTATTGATGTATAAACCTAGTTTTCCTTCGACGACGTCCTCCTCTTTTGAGACGAACCCTTTTGGTGTGGCAGCAGGCTCAACGTGTTTGGGGACTAGCTGCCCGTTGTCGACCTCTAGTTCTTTGAATATCTGACTGATCTGTAGCTCTTCTGTTGCTATATCGTAATACAGATCGGAAGGCGACTTGTACTTGAAGTGCTTGACTAAAAAATCCACATTCTCCTCGAATAAAATTTTTAGACTTTTGAACTTACGCCCCAACCTTTCTTTACCCAATTCTCCTACCGTTCGGCGTTCCTCTTTCAGTGCCGCTCGGATCTTATTTTTTGCTTTACTAGTAGTAACAAAGTTGATCCAATCTTTGCTTGGCTTTTGTCGGTTGCTCTTATTGACTTTGACTCGATCCCCATTCTCTAAGGTATAGCTTAGGGGAGCTATTTTGTCATTGACGATGACACTGGTACATTGATAGCCTAAGTTGGTGTGAATGCTGAAAGCAAAGTCTAAAGCAGATGCCCCTTTCGGTAGGGTAACTGTATCCCCTTCTGGTGTGAAAACATATACTTCGTCCTTAAACAAACCACTTCTAAAGTCGGATAGAAACTCCAAATTAGAAGAATCAGGATCATTCAACACATCGCGGATACTATCCAGCCAAGCCGTATAGACATCTGTGTCTTCGTAGGACGCTTTGTATTTCCAATGTGCAGCAAAGCCTTTCTCCGCTACTTGATCCATCCGCTCCGACCGAATCTGTACCTCCACAAACCGACCACCTGGTCCTATGACGGTGGTATGTAACGATTCGTATCCATTTGCCTTTGGGTTATTAATCCAATCTTTCAATCGTTCTGGAATGGATTTATACAAATCAGTAATCACTGAGTATACCGACCAGCAGATTAGTTTTACTCGCTTATCGTATCGGCGTTTGCGAGTGATTTTCTCTTCCTTCGTCGCGCCCTCTGGATCTGCTTCTTTCGGAATGTCAATGATGACCCGAATAGCAAACAGATCGAAAATCTGATCGAAGGCGACTCCCTTTTTTCTGATTTTATTATAAATAGAATAGATCGACTTGGGGCGACCAAAAATGCGGTATTTATCCTTCAAATCGACATGAGGCAAGTCATCTAGTTCACGTATGATAGGTTTAATAAATTCTTCGATATAGGCTTCCCGTGACTTTTTGGTTTCGTTGAGTTTTCGAGCAATTTCTTTATACATTTCTGGTTCAGAAATTTTCATGGCCAAATCCTCAAACTCCGTTTTGATCGCATATAGTCCTAGTCGATGTGCAAGCGGCGCATAGATGTAGGTCGTCTCAGAAGCAATACGAAGCTGTTTGTCACGTGGCATTGCGCCTAGTGTCCGCATGTTGTGTAGCCGATCTGCCATTTTGATTAGTACAACACGAACATCAGTAGTCAGAGTACTCAATACTTTTCGGAAGTTGGCGGCTTGCTTGTCTTGCGGTGTATTCTTGCTGTCTAGCTTCGTGAGTCCATCCACAATTTTTGAGATGCGCTTTCCTCGCTCCCCAAACAGTTCTTCTACATCTTGTAAAGTGACGGGGGTATCTTCCACCACATCATGCAACAAGGCACAGATAGCGGCAGTCGGTCCCAGCCCAATCTCTTCGATACAAATGCGCGCGACTTCGATAGGATGCAAAATGTACGGATCGCCAGATTTTCGACGTTGCCCGTCGTGTGCTTCTAATGCCCGTTCAAATGCCAGTCGCACATTTTTTTGATCCAATTCATCCATCATTCCGTCCATGCTTTTGAGCAAGGAGCGGTAGGCGCGTTGGATGAGTGTTTTGTCATCCACACAATTGGCTTCAGTAGTGGAAGCCTCGTTTTGCTGCTGTATTGATTTTGTCATCGCTATTCCTTTTGCACGTTTCGGGTGATGTCTAGCTTTGCTGTTGGATAGCCTTGTAGATATGAGATTTGAGATCGCTTCGCTTTGAGACTATTCAACGATAATCTATTTTCTGCTATAACGTTCCTATTCTCTCCTATTAAATATATAGAAACAGCTAAAGTAATGGCTTTGTTACAAAAGAATTGCTTCTATCTTTTTTATAACTGTACTTATCGTTTATTGTAGACCTCACCTTTAGCCAATCATTGATTCAGACAAAGATGAACGCTTGCTGATTAGCGTTGCAAGGTAAAAGAATCTTTGTGTTTTGGGTTAGCTTTTTCTTAAATCAAAAATCATTTAGTATGGTCAGCTAAAGCATTGAGTGTACAGTCCGTGTTCATCACTGAAGCACGGGATCATCGCATCTTTAAAGATGAGAAAAGAGCCAATTAGTTGGGGTAGATTGTTGTTAAATTTTCACCTAGTGAAAGCTCATGAATAAAACTCACCTAACCATTGAGCAAGTTTACCTGTTCAGTGTTCGCCTTCACTTAAGGCATTTATTCACTTTGAATAATGCCGTACTCTAAAAACTTTCAGGATAAATTGGATTGTTTTACGTTACTCACAACTACTCAAATTTGTACGCTCTATTTTTCTCCCTCTGCAATGACAATACAGTAGTCGTTGATCTAATTCTTCCGAAAACTAAATTTTTGAGCAAGTGTTGTGAGGATATGATGGAAACAACGAATAGTGGCAGTACCAAATTAATCTTGCAAAGTGAAGCTGTCATGCCCACTCCTTTTGGTACGTTCAATATGTTGGCATTTGCAGAAGATGCAGAAGATCGGATGCCACAGTTAGCGTTAGTGCATCCAGATATGAATCCACAGCAGCCGGTGACGGTACGCATCCATTCAGAGTGTATCACAGGTGATTTGTTTGGTTCTAAACGCTGCGACTGTGGCGAACAGCTGGAAGAGTCACTACGCGTCATTAGTCAAGAGAAAGGAGCGTTGCTCTATCTACGTCAAGAAGGGCGTGGTATTGGGATCATCAATAAATTAAAGGCGTATCAGCTACAAGATGCTGGATTAGACACTATTCAAGCTAACTTACATCTGGGCTTTGAAATAGACGAGCGGCATTACGACATCGCTATCGACATGCTTCAAGCCTTGTCCATTCAACGTATTCGTTTACTCACGAACAATCCAGAAAAAGTAGAAGCTTTTCAAGGCAGTGGTGTCGATATTGTAGAACGTGTACCACTCATCATTCCACCTCGAAAAGAGAATCGAGGATACTTACGGACGAAGCGCGAGCAGATGGGGCATTTTTTGGATACGTGATGGAGGTAAGCTAAAAGCTGCAAGGATAGGCGGAAGCTGCACCTTTGATTCGATAGGCTCACGTAAACAGCTAATATAAAAATTCAAATCTAGTTCGTACCCATGATCTAATCTCCACTTTTTTCGGTAGATAGAAGAAAATAAGCTTTTTATCATGACTCGAATAAGTGTTTTTCTTCTCCTCACTGCGCTGTTTTCAGCTTGCGCACAACAGAACTATGTCGTCCAAATTCCAGCCAACGATACACTCGCTTTATCCTACGACGACTACAACTATCACGATGTCACACTCAAGAATAAGTCATTGAAGACGATAGAAGTAGGCGTACAATCCACTGATGTGGAGGAGGTATTACGCAGCTTTGGGTTGGGGATGAAAGGGAAAGCGACAGTTATGGTCGAAAAAGACAATCAACTCCTACTGCGCAACGCAACTGATGTCATAGCGACGGTCAAAATTCAAGTAGAAGAGGGCGAGGCACCAAAAAAACAATCCAAAGCAGACTATGTCAACTTCACGTTACGCAACAATAGCCCAAAAGCCATTCCGCTGATTATCCCAACCGTGATGAATCCTAATCTATCCCCTTTTTCTAACAGTGGTGTTGGTCTCAAAATAGGTCAGGAAATTTTATTTAAAAAGAACGGCAAACGGTATGTACTATTAACAGTAGATGAGCGTATTGAGGAAGGAGCAGTTGTTGAAGTATCAAGCTTATTGCGACAAAGAAGAAAGGAATTGGGTTTGTAGTCATTCTTGGGAGAGGAAGTAGTCAAGCTAATCCAATCAGAGAGAGAATTTATTGCAAACGAAATTGTTGCAACCAAAGCAGAACTCTTAGAAAAGACTAGCTTTGCGCCCAATATGGAAGCCACCCGTCTTTACACACGATCGTTTTTTATTTTGTGTGCCAGTTACACGCTGTTTTCAGCGAGTTTCAATATGATTATTCCAGAGTTACCCTCTTATCTGACGAGCTTGGGCGGCGCAGAATATAAGGGATTAATTATTGCCCTGTTTACCTTGACAGCGGGCATATCAAGACCTTTTAGTGGAAAGTTGGCAGATACGATTGGGCGACTGCCTGTGATTACGGTAGGTATTTCGGTTTGTGTGGTTTGTAGTCTGTTCTATCCTATCTTGACAACAGTCGCAGGTTTTCTCTTGCTACGTTTAGTACACGGTTTTTCTACAGGTTTTAGTCCAACGGCGACTACTGCCTATGTAGCGGACGTCGTGCCTGCCCATCGGCGAGGCGAGGCAATGGGAATATTAGGTGTCTGTATGAATACAGGCGCGTCCATTTCTCCACCTATTGGCTCTTGGCTAGTGCTAGAATTTTCATTGAACGTGTTGTTCGTGGCTTCTTCTGCTTTCGCTCTATTGTCGTTGCTTATTTTATCTAGACTAAAGGAGACACTGGAAGACAAACAGAAATTCAAATGGAGCATCTTGGCATTGAAGAAGGATGAAATAGTAGAGCCAACAGCTTTTATTCCTGCACTATTGTGTCTGACTATTTATTGTGGCTATGGGGTTATTCTCACAATTGTGCCAGACCAAAGCGAATATCTAGGTATAGCCAATAAAGGACTCTTTTTCACGAGTTTGACAGTCTGCTCTTTGTTGGCACGCCTATTGACAGGCAAACTTTCTGATAAATATGGGCGTATTCCGATTTTACGTGTAGCTATGGTCTTAATGGCAGCTTCCTTTGTTGCTATGGCAATGATAGAAACGCCTACTCAATTACTCATTGCGTCTGGTTGTATTGGTTTTGCAAATGGCGTGGCTGGCCCTGCTGTATTTGCACTCGCCATAGATCGAGCAGCCGATCATCGACGCGCCCGAGCGATGGCAACCTTGTACATCGGACTAGAAGTAGCAATTGGTGGCGGCGCACTATATGGAGCATATGTTTATGACAACGATCCATCTAACTTCATGGCAGCGTTTTTAGGTATTGCTGCTTTTACGCTGCTGTCGTTTATTATTTTGGCACGACCCAAAGCAACGATTAGTTAAGTAATTCTGGAATGAAAAATACGTGTCAAGTCTGATTTTTAGCACCTTTGTGTACACAACATCTACATTTTGTTATGAAAATATTGGTTACAGGCACAGCTGGATTCATTGGCTTTCATGTTGCTCAATACCTGCTAGAGAGAGGCAACGAAGTAGTCGGGCTGGATCGCATCAATGACTACTATAACCTCAACTTAAAGTTTGCACGGCTGAAAGCGACAGGCATTCCGATGGAAGAAGTGCAGTACAATCGGCTAATTCAGAGCAACCAATACGAGAACTATCGCTTTGTTCGTGTCAATCTAGAGGACGCTTCAAAAGTCAGTCGCCTATTCGAGCAGGAACGATTTGATATGGTCGTTCATTTAGCTGCTCAAGCGGGTGTTCGGTACAGTATCGAAAATCCACATACCTATATTGAAAGCAACATTACTGGCTTTATCAACATCGTTGAGGCGTGTCGGCACTATCCAGTCAAGCATTTGGTCTATGCTAGTAGCTCCAGTGTGTATGGCGCGAACAGCAAAACGCCGTTCCATGTGGATGATAATGTCGATCGACCAATTTCGCTATATGCAGCTACCAAAAAGAGCAATGAACTGATGGCGTATACCTACAGTCATCTATTCAACATTCCGATGACAGGGCTGCGTTTTTTTACGGTCTATGGTCCTTGGGGACGACCAGATATGGCATATTTTTTATTTACGAAAGCGATTCTGAACGATCAACCCATCAAAGTTTTCAATCATGGTAAAATGGCACGCGATTTTACGTATATCGACGACATTGTACAAGGTATCGTGAAGGTACTTGATAGTCCGCCTAAAGAAGTTACTGTTCCACCCCATCGACTCTACAACATAGGAAATAACGCACCTGTTCCATTACTCCGATTCATAGAAGCTATCGAAAAAGCATTGGGTAAAGAAGCGGAAAAGATTTATCTGCCGATGCAACCTGGCGATGTAGAACAAACCTATGCCGATGTACAGAATATGGTGGATGAATTTGGGTATCAGCCGAGTACGAGTGTGGAAGAGGGAATTGAAAAATTTGTAACGTGGTATTTGGAGTTTTATGGATAACTGCTCACGGGCTTTTGAGGTTTGACACTAGAATACATGCAACATTGCTGTTTTCAAGCGTAGCGAAACTCCAAAAGGCTTTACCGCTCCTAACAAAGATACTCATTCTTTTTTTAGCCTTCTCAACAGCGGATAACTCAACACTGCCAACAAAATAACAGCAACACCATAGTAAAAATGAGGCGATAACTCTTCGTGTTCATTCAAAATCAGCCACGCCATCAGAATACCATAGACGGGTTCTAAATTCAGACTCAAATTAGAAGCAAAAGCAGACAAATGTTCTAATGCACGCAGCGACAAACTATAAGCTAATGTCGTGCAAAGCAGCGCAAGAACAACCAAATACGCCCAATCTGTCCAATCAGGTGGCAAAAAAGTAGCCGTTTCATCCGTTTGAAAATAAACAGGCAATACAACACTGATGAACAGGCACGCACTCCCCAATTCCAAAAAAGTGATCGTAAACGGTCGGGCAGCTTTCACCATTTTTTTATTCAAAATCGCAAAAGTGGATGCCAGAAAAGCAGAGAACAAACCCACCCAAACGCCAAGTAGCATATTGGTCTGAATACTATTGACAATCAGCATCATGCCTGGAATAACGGCAACACCTAATAGCAACTCATACCAATTCAATCGTCGACGAAAAAAGAGCGGTTCTAGTACAGATGTAAACAAAGCGGTCACCGCCATACAAATCAAGGCAATAGATACGTTCGCTAATTTGATGGCGCCATAAAAGCAAATCCAATGCAAACCAACTAATACGCCAATCCCCATAAACTGTAGGATCGTTCGCCGATCTAGTCGTCGTAATTCTCGACTAATGGGAATCAAAAAGCAAATGCTCAAACACGTCAACAACACGCGCCACCAGACTAGACTAATGGCTGGCAATTGAATCAAATCACCTAAAATGGCGGTGAAGCCAAACAATAGTACAGCAATGTGCATTTCTAGATAAGCGCGAGTCGTAACATTCATGAGTGGTGAGAGGTGAAAGGGTGAGAAAACGAGAGTTTGAGAAGCGTTATAATTAGATAATTACTAAAAAAAATTAGCAATGAATATGTCAGTCAAAGTAGGCGATCAAGCCCCTGATTTTAGTTTAACATCGGACACCAAAGAAACCGTTAGTTTATCCGACTACAAAGGTAAAAATGTCGTGTTGTTATTTTTTCCTTTAGCCTTCACAGGTGTCTGCACGGAAGAACTATGTACGATGCGCGATAGCATTGGCGATTACAACGATATGGGTGCGGAAGTCGTCGCAGTCTCTGTGGATTCGCCGTTCACCTTGGAAGAATTTAAAAAGCAGCAGAACTTTAATTTTCCGCTATTGTCAGATTTCAACAAAGAAGTATCTGAGGAGTACGGAGCGTTATACGAGGACTTCGTGATGGGTATGAAAGGTGTTTCCAAGCGTTCGGCATTTGTGATTGATAAAGACGGGGTGGTTCGTTATGCGGAAGTGTTGGAAAACGCTGGAGATTTACCTAAATTTGAAGATGTAAAAGCGACCTTGGCGCGTTTGAATTAGCAAAAAAACAAGATATTAATTAAGCGTACATGATGAAAGAGGAGTTATGGATTCAGCTAAGTGTAGAAGTAGAAGAAGATGTCGACATAGACATTGATATTCTGCTGGAAGAGATTGCAGAGACCGACGACGGTTCTGGCAGCACCGCTGAATTGATTATTTACAATGATGAAGTGAATACCTTCGACTGGGTGATTCATTGCTTAATGGAAGTATTAGAATATCCACTGCAACAGGCAGAGCAATTGACCCTATTGATTCATTTCAAAGGAAAAGCCGCTGTCAAAACGGCACCACGCAGCGAATTGCGTCCAATAAAAGATGCTTTTGTCGAGCGAGGTTTATCTGCCGTGATCGAAGGCGGAAGCGATGACGATTGATAGAGATGTTAGACGTTAGATGTTAGACTCGCTCTGTGGATAGGAAAAGTTTAGCATTTCTACTTCAGCTAAGTTCTACTTTGAATGCCTTTAGTTCCATCAACAACAGCGATCTTACTAGCCGCAGGCACGTCTTCCCGTATGGGAGCAACGAATAAAATGGGTTTGTCTTTTCGAGGCAAGCCCATTTTGTTGTGGGCGGTGGAGGCGTTGTTGAAAAGTGAGGTGGCGGAAGTGATTGTCGTGCTAGGTCACGATGCTGCTCGGGCAAAAGAACTACTGCAAGACAAAGCGGTTCAACTAATCATCAATAAGGACTTTCAGCAAGGACAACTCACCTCTATTCAAGCTGGCTTGCGCGCGATGACAGATGTTAACAGTGATTTTTTGATCAGTCTAGCGGATATGCCTTTATTGACGGCTGCCCATTATGAAGCACTTATCAAACAACATCA
>CAYLPW010000183.1:0-10008 GCA_964385665.1 uncultured Saprospiraceae bacterium | reverse complement strand
TTTAAACGTGTAATTCTATCGGTATCCATTCAAATCATGCCGTGATCTACAACAAGGAATCCTCACTCCGCCTCCATCACCTTCCCAATCACTTCATTATAGTCCGTTTTCCAGCTCTCAATCATCCCAAAATCTTCTCCATCGACAAAAACATCTCCTTTGGTGACTTCCCCCAATCGCGTAAATGGAATATTGTGCGCGTTTAAATAGTCAATAAAATTATCCTCTTGACGGGCAGTGATGGATAATACATATCGACTTTGTGCTTCGCCAAATAGGTAGGCATCTTTTCGGAAATTCTCATCCGTTTCTACATCAAAACCTAGTCCCCGCACCATTGCTGATTCGATCAACGTAATGAACAATCCACCATCTGATATGTCGTGCAAAGAATTTAATATCTTTTTGCGAATCAGTTGTTTAACGCTTTGCTGCAAGCCAAATTCCTCCTCCAAATCAAAGCTCGGTGCTGGCGAATATTTGACTTGGTGAACAACACGTAGATACTCCGAACTTCCCAAGTCGTTGGATGGTGTGCCGATCATGTAGATCGCGTCACCTACATTCTTGAAGTCTAAGGTCATCCGATTTTCGCGATTGTTCATTAACCCTAACATGCCGATAGTTGGCGTTGGATAAACGGGTTCTGTTTTATCTTTTAATTGCGACTGATTGTAGAAACTCACATCCCCGCCAGTAACGGGTGTATTGAATCGCGCACAAGCATCCCCCATTCCTTTGATGGCTTCTACGAACTGCCAATACACTTCTGGGTCGTACGGATTACCAAAATTCAGGCAATTCGTAATCGCTAAGGGTTCGCCACCAGAACAAACGATATTGCGAGCTGCCTCTGCAACTGCGATCATCGTTCCGACATACGGATTGGCGAAGACATAATGTGAGTTGCAATCGACGGTAACGGCTAAGGCTTTGTTTGTGCCTTTCACACGCACTAGCGCCGCATCCGCAGGCAGATTGGTATTCATCGAATTGGTGCGCACCATGGAATCGTACTGCTCATAAATCCAACGCTTAGAGGCAATACTTGGTGAGTTAACTAGCTTTCTGGCTACTTCTTGATAGTCTTTTGGTTTTTTGATGACCGACGGATTAAATCGCTTGATCTTATCAACATATTTGGGCATTTTGTATTTGCGCTCATAGACTGGCGCACCACCTCCCAATACTAGGGAATGGGCATTGACTTCGGCGACTAGTTCCTCTCCTTCGTAAAATTGCAACATGCCAGTGTCTGTCACTTCCCCAATTTGCTCACACTCCAAATCCCATTTCTCGAATACCTCAAACAACAAATGCTCTTTTCCTTTTTCCGCACAAATCAACATTCGCTCTTGACTTTCAGATAGCAAAATCTCGAACGGCTGCATATCGTTTTGTCGCGTTGGTACTTTATCCAATTGAATCCGCATACCTACACCACCTTTCGCACTCATCTCAGAAGTCGAACACGTAATACCCGCTGCGCCCATATCTTGCATACCAACCACTGCACCAGTTTTGATAGCTTCCAATGACGCTTCCAACAATAGCTTTTCTTGAAATGGATCACCCACTTGCACCGCTGGCAAATCATCCGCCGAATCTTCCGTCAAATCCGCCGACGCGAAAGTTGCGCCGTGAATGCCGTCTTTTCCAGTCGCCGAACCTACGATCAACACTGGATTGCCCACACCTTCCGCAGTCGCCGATACCGTTTCACCCACTTTTACCGTCCCAACAGACATTGCATTCACGAGAATATTCTGATTGTAGCAATCTTGAAAATAAACTTCTCCACCTACAGTAGGTACACCAAAGCAGTTTCCATAATCGCCGATACCTCGCACAACACCTTCCAACAGTCGTTGCGTATGTTTCAACTTCAAGTTACCAAAACGCAATGAATTCAGAGCCGCTATCGGTCGTGCCCCCATCGTAAAAATATCCCGATGAATACCGCCGACACCTGTCGCCGCTCCTTGATACGGTTCTATCGCCGAAGGATGATTGTGTGACTCGATCTTAAATGCACATGCCAGTCCATCTCCAATGTCAACTAGACCAGCGTTCTCCTCCCCTGCCCCAACAAGTAGCTGCTTGCCATCGCGTGGCAAGGTTTTCAACCACTTAATCGAATTCTTATACGAGCAGTGTTCCGACCACATCACCGAGTAAATACTCAGCTCTGTAAAGTTGGGCACGCGCCCCATCACTTCTTGTATCTTCTGAAATTCTGCTTCGGTGAGTCCGAGCTGTTTGGCGGTTTCTAACGTAGGTAGTGTGGACATGTTTAAAAGACTTTAGTCCCGAAAGTTTTCGGGATAGATAGTAGACTTTAGACCATCATAGCATAGCTACTGTTTGTGCCTTTTTGCTGAATCTAACGCTCTAAATCTATATATAACTTAATGCCAGTTGTATGGGCAATTTAAATAGGTGCACAAAGATAGTTGAGTTTTAGGAGAAATCTCTAAGAGCTATACAAATTTGAAATACAGAGGTTCATATAGTATGTAGTTGTTTGATTTACAGCGTATTGAAACTAAAGTACACACTGATATTTGGCTAGTCTTAGAAGGATATCGGTACAGTAAGACAAGACTGTCCATAGACTAGACACACTGACCAGCCTCTTCCAGTTGAATTTTCGTTGCATGAAAATGGATCGAGTGAGGCGTTAGTTAATTAACTATTTTGGAGAAAAGGAAAAGAGCCAAAAAGCTAAAAGACCTTTTTCAAAACTACCTCTTTGTAACTACTACCAATCGGCAGCTTCTGCCCACCTAAATGTACCATATTGCCCTCCAAAGCAGTAATGCGACTAATATTGGCGATGTACGATTTATGGATGCGCATAAAGGAGTCAGTAGGTAACTCTTGTTCCAATTTTTTCAACGAACCCAGCGACAAGGTACGCCCTTCTGCCGTATAGTAAGCGACATATTCCTTCATGCTTTCTATGTATAGAATATCTTTGTAAAAAAGGCGAAAGACTTTAAAATCCGACTTGACTAGGATGTAGTCTTTCGGTTTTTCTTGATCTGTGAAAGTAGGCGCAGGTGAAGAAGCCGCTTCTACTTTCGTATCCGATTTGAGGAGTTTTCCCGCTTTGTTGACAGCTTGCAAAAAGCGTTCAAAACGAAAAGGTTTGAGTAAATAATCGACCACATCCAGCTCATAGCCTTCCATCGCATATTCTTTGTAAGCAGTGGTGAAAATGACTAAAGGCTTTTGTGGAAGCGTGCGCAAAAATTCGACGCCAGTCAAGTCAGGCATTTGAATATCTAAAAATAGTAAATCCACTTGCTTTTCTTGCAATGCTTGCATAGCTTCAAATGGATTGGCACACTTTCCAACGACATGCAGATGGGGCAAACGAGTGATGTAGTTTTCCACCAGATTTCGAGCTAGTTCTTCATCATCTACGATAAGGCAGTTGATTTTCTTCATCAAATCGTTATTTTTAAAATGACTTCAAACTGTTCGCTGCTTGAATCAATCGTTAATGTGTACTGATCGTCAGGATAGAGTAGTTCCAATCGTTTTTTGATATTTTCCAATCCTATGCCACCGACTTCGTCCTTTGTAAAAGCATATTGAGGAACACTATTAACTACCAGAAATGCAATCGTTTTGGCATCCGTTTGAAGTTGAATTCGGATGAAGCCATCTTTCAGATTTTCAATCTTGCTGTGCTTAAAGGCATTTTCTACGAAAGGAATAAAAAGTAAAGGTGGAATGAGTACATCAACAGCCGACTTGTCCAGATCAAGCTCCACATTCATACCTCGACTATCTTTCAGCAACTGCAAATCGACATAGTTTTCTATGTAGTTGATCTCGTTTTTTAAGGGTACTTTTTCTTCATTGGAGTCATACACCATATAGCGTAGGATTTCGGATAGTTGCATCACGCTTTCAGGCGTTTGCGGTGCTTGCACAACGGCTAAGCTATAAATATTATTCAATGCATTGAACAAAAAATGTGGGTTGACTTGCGACTTGAGAAATTTCAACTCTGTGGCGAGTTTCTCTTTCTCTTTACTATTGGCGAATCGCGTAATTTCCAAAAGTGTACTGCCCAAAAAAGCAATAATCAAAGGCGTCAATTCTCGCATCCACCGAATGCCAGGCGGATTCGGTCTCGGAGGTCGACCTGTCCCTTCTATACGTGTAGATGGAAAGACCCGAAACCAATCCGACCAAGGAAAAAGCTCATGGTACAGTAAAAGCACTGTTGCCGCTAGTAAAAGGACAGTACTTATGGTATACCATAAATGCTTTTTTTGTAAATACAACTTCGGTAGTAAATAATGTACATTGATCGTGATGATGATGACAAATCCGATTAGATTTGGAGCTACTCGCCTAAGAAACCGAGCAGGATCATCAAATCCATTGGTGAGCGAAAAATTCACTAACGCCCACGCACTCCATAGCAGGATTATCTTCCAAAGTATTCTATTAGTTGTCCCAGTTGTCATCTGACAAAGATGACTGTTTTCACGCTCAAACGAAAAAATTCTCCATCATCTCCTAGATCTTCTCTATCAATTGACCATTTTCCTCAATAACTGCTCCATACGTTCGAAAACAGCAGTCATTGAGTGCAAATAACTGTTCTTCGATGCTTTAAGCGGTTAGGTTGAATATACTTTGGACAGCCACACATCTCCTGCATATTTGTAGCAGAAGGAACGATGAAACAGTAATTCCTGATTTAAAGGAAGCTCATCATTTTATCGTTTCAAGCAAGCATATATTATTTACCATTTAAAAAAGTAAACCATGAAAGCATCAATCAAATTTTTAGCCCTGATTGCTTTGATCTTCACCTTCAGTTTTGCCGCCAATGCCCAGCGCGGAGGCGATCGGGAACGTCCTACGCCTGAACAGATGGCGGAAAGGCAGACCGAACGCATGGTCGAACAACTAGAGTTGAACGACACGCAAGCTGCTCAAGTAAAAGAGATCAATCTGGCTGCTGCGGTAAAAATGCAGGAAGCACGTGAAAATAGTGACGACGACCGCGAAGCCATGAGAGAAGTTGGTAAAACTATCCGTACGGAACAAACTACCGCGCTCCAAGCAGTTTTGACAGAAGCACAGTTTCAGACGTATGAGGAAACACTAGCTCAAAGAGGCAAGCGCAAAAAAGGAAAAGGTCGTAGAGGTGATAGCGATCGCGGAAGACTCAAGTAAGATTTAAGTCGATCATACATAACGTGAAGTAGTTGGTCGGTGTCAAGGATGCCGACCAATTTTTGTTTAAACAACTATCATCCACTGACTATGAAAAAGAAAATCATCATCGGGCTTATCCTTCAGTTTATTGTTTTATTTAGCTACGCCCAAACGGCAACAGTATCAGGAAAAATAGTAGATGCAGCAAACGATACGCCACTCATCGGTACCCACATTTTCTTAAAAACGACGACCAATACACAAACGACTATTTCTGATGCAGCAGGTGCATTTCAATTCGATGAAGTGACGAATGGTACTTATCAACTAGAAGTGTCTTATATTGGTTATCAATCATTTTCAAAACAAATTCAAGTCAATGGAAGAGCACTTGATTTGGGAAAGCTGTCCATGAAAGAAGGTGTGGAATTACGGGAAGTGCAGGTGGTCGAAGAGGTACTACCCGTCATTCAACTAGAAGATACTATGCAGTTCAATGCTGCTGCTTACAAGACATTGCCCGATGCGGATGCGTCAGATTTGGTGGAGAAGATGCCAACAGTGGTGATGGACAATGGAACGCTTCAAGCACAAGGCGAAAACGTTAAAAAGGTATTGGTAGATGGCAAACCCTTTTTTGGAAACGACCCAACAGCTGCCTTAAAAAATCTGCCAGCGGAAGTCATTGATAAAGTGCAAATCTACGATGAGCAAAGCGAGCAAGCACAGTTCACAGGCTTCGATGACGGCGAGACGTCCAAAACCATCAATATCATCACGAAACCAAGTATGCGAAGTGGTCAGTTTGGTAAAATATATGCTGGCTATGGATACGATGATAAATATCAGACAGGCGGCAATATCAACATCTTCAATGGCGACCAACGCATTTCAGTCATTGGTCTGTCCAACAATATTAATGTTCAGAATTTTGCGACCGAAGATTTATTGGGCGTAGTTGGCTCATCGGGTGAAGGGCGCGGTGGAAGAAGAGGTGGTCGAGGAGGTCCTGGACGGCAGCAAGGTGTTTCTACCAATGACTTTTTAGTGTCGCAACAGGGCGGCATCACGGCAACTAACGCTTTCGGCATCAATTTTTCAGATAAATGGGGCAAAAAACTGGATGTGGCAGCCAGCTATTTTTTTAACCAATCTGATAACACCACAGAGCAATTGTTATCACAGCAATATTTTGACGTAGAAGGACTAAATGAATTGTATGCAGAAGAAAGTCTAACAGAAAGCAACAATTTAAATCATCGCTTCACAGGTCTTTTCGATTATACGCTCAATGAAAACAACTCTTTCATATTGCGCTCCAATGTGACTTGGCAAGGTAATGAAGGGCGGGAAAATGTATTCGGTCAAACGCTATTTAATACCAATATCCTAAATCAAACAGAAAGTGATTTTGCAGCCGATTTGACAGCTTTAAACATGAGCAATTCTTTGTTGTGGCGACACCGATTCCAAAAAAGAGGACGAACATTTTCTGTCAATATGACGAGTGGACTCGCTCCAAAATCTGGTGAAAGTTACTTGTTATCAGACAATGTATTTCAAACCATTAGCAGTACACTCGACCAATTTTCTACCCTCGACAACCATCAATGGAACGTCTCCACCAACGTTCGATATACCGAACCTATCAGCCAACAAGGTCAACTGATGGTGGAATATCAAGCCAGCTACCAACAAGAAGAAAGCACCAAAGAAACCTTCGATTTTGAAGAATCGACGCAAGAGTATAGCTTATTTAATGAAAACTTAAGCAACGTTTTTTCTAACGATTATTTTAGTCAATCATTAGGTGGTGGCTACCGATTCCGATCAGGTGACTGGCGCGGCACGGCAGGTGCTAAAGTTCAGTGGGCGGCATTATTGACGGAACAAACCTTGCCGTATAATGCCACAACAGACAATAGCTTTCTGAATGTGTTGCCGATGGCGATGTTATCCTATCGACCTTCCCGAATGGAAGACATCCGAATCCTATATCGGACGAATACCAATTTGCCTAGCATCGAGCAATTACAAAATGTGGTGGATAATAGCAATCCGCTGCAACTTTCAGTAGGCAATCCAAATTTAGTACAAGCGAATCAGCACAGTTTGCGAGGACGCTACTCCAAAACCAATACAGAGAAATCATCCGTTTTCTTTGCTATGCTGAGCGGTACATTGACAGAAAATTACATCGCCAATAGCACCTATTTTTCCGCAACAGATTTTGACGAAACTCTGGAAGAAGATGCTCAAATCAGTGTGCCTGTCAATCTGGACGGCTACTACAATATACGCTCTTTTATGACTTATGGCTTTCCTATTTCACCGCTCCAATCTAACTTAAACATTGACTTTACCGCTAATCATACGCACACGCCTGGCTTGATTGAAGAAGCCTTGAATTACGCGAATAACTCGAATGTAGGCGTTGGTCTAACCTTGGCGAGTAATGTCAGCGAACGATTGGACTTCACCCTTTCTTCGCGCAGCAATTTTAATATGGTCAACAATACCTTACAAGCAGCTAGTAATACCAACTTTTTGAATCAACGAACTAGCCTGAAATTCAATTGGATCATTGGCAATGGCATCATATTCCGAACCGATGTGACGCATGACTTTTATGACGGTTTGTCCGCTGATTTTGATCAAAATTACTTGTTGTGGAACATGAGTATTGGCAAGAAACTATTTAAAGATGATCGGGGAGAAGTTAGCCTAGTTGTCTTCGATTTACTCAAGCAAAACAATGCACTGACGCGTAATGTCACTGAAGTCTACACCGAAGATGTACAGACGAACGTAATTCAACAGTATGCGATGGTCAACTTCAAATACGATTTGCGGCATTTTAAGGTGAAGGAGAAGGAGTAGAAATTAAGCAACGCGTATTATTCATTTACCAAAGCAGATGTACCTGCTCAATTACTCCCTTTTATCATCACGAATTCAGCAGAAACGGTAAACTCCTCTTTTGTTGTTTGATAGTCAGAATGAAGGTATGATTTAACAATTCGGTATCTACCTTCGGCATAGTTAATCACTTCGGGAAATAGATTAATGGTAAATGGATATGCAGCAGTAGGAAACAACTCGTAATGCGAAGACTTTCTTGCACACTGTCTATTTAACTCGAGTCATGCCTGGTCGCCATGGTTACTAGATCATAGCGACCTTTGTATTTGTCGTGAGACTAGAGTTCTACTTATATTCTATCTCTAACCAATCTCCTTTCCGAATCACTCCCAACTGCCGAGGAATCAAGTACATCCCAAAGTTTATTTTTCGGTCTTCCATCTTCAATTTTGAGAGCGTCCGTAAAGGTTCATGCTGCTGATCTACTTCCAACGTACGGGGATCAATCGTGATAAAGTTACATCTTGATGTTTTGATGGTTACTTCAAATACACATTCTCCTATACGAATTGTTTCCCAAGATTCTTCGGCATAAGGTTCGCCGCCTTCGACCACTATATTGGGGCGAAAGCGATGAAACGTCACTGGATGTTCCAACTGCGTATTTAAATGATCCACAGATGCTTGCATCACCAAATGGACAGGCGCAGCATCATTTAAAGCAATGTAATCTTCTACTTGCCCGTTGTGTTTGGGTTTCATTGGTCTTGCCGTTGGAGCAGCTATGGTGACTAAACTAACTGATTCATTAGCGACTGCTGACAGCCATTCATTGATTTGGTGGTCTATTTTTCTCGCTTTAATGCCATCATAAAAAATGGTGATGTCCGTTGTTTCTTGCGGCTTCATTTCAGCAAAAGGCAGTTCGATCTTTCCATGCTCTGCTGTTCTCAACTCCAACTGCTTATCATTAATATTCGCCGTGATTTTCAGCAAAGCTTGATTGTCTCTACCAGTGATGATCTGGTCATTCTGGTTGATGACCGCAAACGTTCTGTCGTATTGTAAGCCGATTTTTTGTACTTCGCTGGCTTCCAGTTCTATGCCTTTAGTAGATTTGATGGGGTAGATGAAGAGGTGGGATGTTTTGATGTGGTGCATGTGAAGGCTGTTAATTTATATTTTTAGTCTCAGCGCTATACAAAATCAAGACTGATTGATTCAGCTTAAAAAGTCAGGGTTTTACCTCGAAGTAAACCGCTGACCTCACGGATATTTACAGGAATTACGTTAACATTGAGACGCTCGACGAGTGATAGTAATAAATCTAAATCTTACTGATTGTTAGTTTACAATATCAACTGACTCATGTTGCTTTACTCTTCTCAATGAACGGTAGTGAAGAGATGGAAGTTCAAAACTTTTTTTATCCTGTACAGTCGATTTCTTTCATATAGTTGGCGAATAGTTTGCGAAGGTTGCGTACGGGCAAAGCGGATAGCTGACCTTTGTAAACTTATCTTTACCGTAAAAATTTCTACTTTTATCACTCAACGTCAAAATGATTTTATTGTAACCAAATGAAGTACTTCTCCAACTCCATTTTAAAATTTATTGGACTAATCGTTCTGATTGCCATTATCAGTTTAGTGCCTGAATTGATCGGTGGTGATCTACAAGAGCTACTTCAAGAAAAGCTAGACGATAAGTACAAATTGATTGTTATTGGTATTGGAGTCACAGCCTTGTTGTTGTACACCTTTTGGAGTGAAGGCAATAAAATCTTCAACCGAAAAGCAGAAGTCACCCCTCAAAAAGTCACCGACGACACCTTAGTCGAAGTCCGAAGTGGTTTACTCGACAGCTATGAAAATCGACTCAATAGCAAACTCGCCTATCGCTACCCGATCAATTTGAGTGTCGAATATTCTGTAGAAGGGACTAACGAAAAAGCCGTTC
>CAYLPW010000182.1:0-10086 GCA_964385665.1 uncultured Saprospiraceae bacterium | reverse complement strand
GGCGAACCTAATGTCACTTGCATCGCAGGAAGCGACACGACAGTTACCGCAAGCGTTTGGTTTAGTTTTGTTGCACCCGAAGAGGAGATTTTCATCGTAGCCGAAGCAGACGACAAAGACGATCCATCACTGGATTTTCAGCTACAATTGTTCTCCTTAGCAGGCAGTTGTGATGATGTGAGCAACTTAATCTTAGAGGAATGTGCCGCTCCATTTATCAACATCCTAGAGTCACCTACTTTGCAGACAACACTTACCGCCGGCGAAACTTACTATGTCCAGATTTCAGGCAATAGTTTTTCGGGTGCTGAACCATTTGTAAGTACAGGTTGCTTGACCATCAGTACCGTAACTGCCCCTGAAAATGATGCCGTCTGCGACGCGATAGATCTGGCAGTAGATGCCGAACCACAGATCTTCTCTAATGTAGGCGCGACTGCTCAAGACAACGAAACGACCATCGTGCCGCCCATCAGCATGCTCAATCCATTCGGTTTCGTCGGGCAAGACGGATGGGCGAATGGAGATGCGAGCATTGAGCATTCAGTTTGGTTTACGTTCACGACGCCCGAAGGTGGCGGCAATTTTGCCATAGACTTACGACCTTCATTTGGTGTAGGTGGGAATTTCAATACGCAGCTCGCCATTTATGACGCTACAGACTGCAATGACTTTGCTTCTTTTGAACTTCTAGCTGCTGCGGACAATGGCTTGCCGCTGGGCGGTGCAGGAGCAGTAACGGCTTTTTCAACGATAGAACTATTTTGTCTAGAAGGCGAAAAGACCTATCACATTTTGGTAGATGGTGGTAATTCTTTCCTATTTGCACCGACTCCCAACCAGGGCAACTTTGCCCTTCAAGTTAGGGAATTAGTGACAGACGCGCTGAGTGTCAGTACATTGGTGGAAGGACCAACCTGTGAAGGAGATAACGATGGTACAATTTTAGTTGCGGCTACGGGCGGTGCAGGTGAATATGACTATCGTTGGAATACTGGAGATTCTATTCCAGAATTTGTGGGAACGCTAGCAGCGGGAACCTACACCGTAACTTTGACCGATCTGTGCGGCGCACAGATCATAGAAACGATAGAAGTACCTGCTAGTTTGAGAGATGAACCCATAGCAGCTATTGAAGTGGAAGGCGTGACTTGCGAAGGTGAAGAAGTAGCTTTAAATGCCAATGTTTCAGGTGGCTTACGTATAGATGAAGATCGATTGTATGTCCAAACCTTTGTCGATTTTGGCGTTCGCGGCTTATCAAAACTCAACTTAGAACTACCGAGTGTCAGCACGCTCATCAACGATGAACAAAGCTTGTCCTTCAATCAGTTGGAGTTTGTCGGTGACCAACTCTATGGCACTGACTTTAATAACCAATTGTATAGTATTGATGCAGAAGATGGCACATTCGAGGCTATTGATTCGCTAAATGTATCGTCCGTCGCTGGTTTGAGCTATTTACCGAGTGCATCTGTTCTTTACCTTATTGAAAGTGACGGGAAAGTTTATGCAGTCGATCCGTTAACAGCGAGTTTGACATTGGTAGTCGATTTGGCATTTCCAGTGTCAAGAGCAGCCATTAGTACAGATGGAACAATCGTTATTTTAGGACAAAATGGAGCATGGTACACCACCACCTTTGAGACGGGGACACTAACCGAGATTGGCTTTTTCGGTGCAAATACATTGCCTGTCACTGCCCTAGAAGTTGATCCCAATAACGGGCGCGTGTATTACACTGTTTCTAGAGTTTTGGCACAGCAGACGGAGACGAGAGGCTGGCAAGCCATTACCGAATTGGACATCATGACGGGTGAGGCAGTCCGTGTCATCAATAGCTTCTCCAATCGCCCCCTTTCTTTGGCCATCCGAGCGAGTGATATACGGCCTTACGACTACGAATGGACGACCACCGCTACGCTCAGTGACGCGACTACTCCCAATCCAACTTTCATACTCAATGAAGCAACAACTGTAATGCTCACAGTGGCAGATGTCTGTGGTGTGATGACAATGAATGAACTGATGATCGACGCTTTTCCAAATGTGGAAACTACCATCGATACCATCATCCGCGACGGGGAAACCTACAACGGCATTTCCATCGAAAACGATACGACTATCATTGAAAGTCTACTGACCATCAATGGCTGCGATAGCATCGTGACCGTGAATGTCATGGTGGATATATCCAGTATCAAAAGAACCAATGCGACCTATGCTGTCCAGCTCAGTCCCAATCCTGCTCAGGAAGAACTAGCGGTGCAAATCAGCGGTATAGGAAAATATCCGCTACAGGCGATTATTGTAGATGTCCACGGACGTGTTCTTCGATCTCAGCAGCTAACAAAAGATAACACGCTATTACGAGTCAGCGATTTGCCAAAAGGTATGTATTTTCTGCAAGTTAGCGATCAGAATAGTACAGCTACTCGACCATTTGTCAAGTTATAACTTACACAGCTATTAAGTATTCAGAGAGTGATTAGTCAATGGGATGAACGAGTGTTCATCCCACACTTTTTAGCATTTATTAGATTTATCATATAAATAAACACGATGAAAGTACAACCACTCATCAGTACGGCTCTCATACTGCTATTTTCACTCGCTGCGAATGCGCAACATTTTGGCAGTACTACTCCCCACCGCTGTTCTGTTGTACCTTCTAAGAACGTAAAGTCGTTTGGAGAACAAGCACTCTTAGCCAATGCGCCCTTCCCTGACCTCGGTATCAATTTTAGTAGAGGAACAGAACTACTAGAGCTACGACTTGCTGTTTCTTGTACTGGCGAGTACACCCAACAAGTCGGCGGTGTGGCTGCGGCAGCAGCATATATTGAAGATTGGATTGATGACATCAACGACATCTATGGGCGCGAGTTTTGTGTACGTTTCACCCTCATTCCGAACAACAATATCCTGATTTATCCTGACCCGACCACAGACCCTTGGCCTGATAAAGCACCTGGTGGTGGCTGTGAGGGCGCACCGCCTATTTTGAATGTACAGGAATCGGTCATTGACAACGCGATCGGGGCTGCCAATTACGATTTTAGCCATGTGTTCTATTCGGATGACTTGTCGGGAGGCTGTGCGGGTGGGTACAAAGACGGTGTTTCAGGACCTCCTGATTTGCCCATCACTCGTCATGAAATGGGACATCAATTTGGACAGCAACATACAATCACTAATGTGGGCGCGACAAACTACGAACTACTAGGTGGCAGTTGGTCAATCATGGGTGGTAATAATCAATCCTATGCGCATGGAGTTACTTTTCATGAGACGGCTAACCATATTCTGAATGTAGAGACAGGAGTTGGGACAGCTATTCCAACGGGAAACACGATACCCACTGTCAGTGCAGGTCCAGATCGTGCTATTCCCGTCAATACGCCCTTTACGTTAGCAGGCACAGCGAGCGATCCAGATGCAGGCGATCAGATCACCTATGTTTGGGATCAAATGGATGCTGGTATCGACCAGACTTCGCCCGTGGCGGATGATTCGCAAGGTGCTTTGTTTATGCGGTTGTTTCCAAGCCCAAATGCAAAAAGAACTTTCCCTAAAATAAGCGATGTGGTAGCTGGAAATTACAAAACGGCGCAAGAAAATTTGCCTACTCAAGCTAGAGAGATCAACATCCGACTAACCGTAAACGACAACCACAAATATAATCTGAATGGCGAACTAGTCAACGCCAGTGGTATCAACTCCGACGATCTAAAAATCACTGTCGCCAACACTGGACCATTCACAGTCAACGCACCTAACTCTGGCATAGAAGTGTGGAATACCAATACGAACGTAACCATCAACTGGGCAGTAGCAGGCACGGACAATGCCCCCATCAACTGCAATCATGTAGAAATTCGGCTGTCAGTAGATGGCGGCATTACCTATCCTTACTTGCTTACAGACAATACACCAAATGATGGTAACGAAACGCTTCTGCTACCTGAAGGAATACCCCAAACAACACAAGCACGTATCAAAGTAGAATGCGACAGTTATGAGAATGTCCGCTTTTTCGACATTTCTAACAACGACTTTACAGTTAATTCCGCCTGTCAAGTAACTGGGCATCTAATAACACCTGTTACTACTATTTCAGGTGATCCAGGAGAGAGTATCTTTGATTTGAACTTGAGTCCAGTCTATACAGCACCCGTCACCGAAGTAACGGTCAGCATAGATGCCAGTGATCCCATCGGTAAAATTGCAGAGCTGGATCGCACGAATAACCTAGCCTGCAAGGAAGGCGCGGGCTTACGCTACACCACTTATCGAATTCAAGTGGATCGGACAGGCAGCTACAACATTCAACCTAGGTTCGTCGGTGGGCTATTTAATGGCTTTTTTGAACTCTACGAAACAGCTTATGATCCCAACAACTCCTGTGTTAATTTTATTACCTCCAATTCTAGTTCAGGACCAGGAGGCGTCGCTCAGGTAGAAAGTCTAGAAGTTAGCCTAAATGCAGGAACAACTTATGTGTTGGTCTTTCACCCTTGGTTTCAGGACGATGCTACTTGCAACGTCAGTTTCTCCTCCTCGTCGGGTGGATATGTATATCCAGAGACTACTCAGAACTCACCCAGTGGTGGTTATTCGTATACATACTTGGCTATCAATACAGCGACCCATACAATAGCAGCCGTCAGCAGTAGTGCAGACTTTACCGCCTTGCCAGCTGGAAAATACGAAGTATATGGCGTCTCCTACAAGTCCTCGAACGCTCCTCCCACCATCGTCGATCCGAATACTTTTGTCGGATTGACAAGCGATCAGGCGATTAGTAGTGGCTGTATCAGTTTCAGTACGAACTTTGTAACGCTATGGATAGCAGGCGCGTCTACTTGCAACATCCTTAGTTTAGCAGCAGGCGCACAAGGAGTGTGTTCAAATGACACCTATACACAGGCAGTGACGGTCACTTACCAAAATCCTCCAGCTAGTGGCACTCTGACTGTCAACGGACAGAACTTTCCCATTACTAGCAGCCCACAAACAGTACTATTAACGGGTTTGGTGGCTGATGGTCAGGTGGTTGATGGAACAGCTAGTTTTACGGCAGCACCGAGTTGTAGCCGAACAGTCAATGGATTGTTCAATGCACCCGTTCCTTGTAATAGTACTGGCAACTGTTCGACATATAGCAGTACCGACACGCCAATCACTATCTCAAATGGAGCACCGCCAACAACCATTAATTCCACTATCACTATTCCGACAGCAATCAGCATTTCGGATGTAAATATTACGCTGCAAGGAACACATACCTACGTCAATGATTTGACATTCACGCTGACGAGTCCTGAAGGCACGTCCGTTATTCTGTTTGGTCAAATATGTGGTGGAATCCAGGACTTTGATATTGTGCTGGATGATGAAGCAACTAATGCAATAACTTGTCCAATTAGCCTAGGAAATACGCAACAACCCCAAAACCCACTTTCCGTCTTCGATGGTGAGGAAGCTATAGGAAATTGGACACTGCGAGTAGATGACGATTTTAATGCCGATGGTGGTGCATTAACAAGCTGGACGTTAGAAATATGTGGCGATGGAAGTAGTACTTGTGGAACAGCGCCGCCCAATTCAGGAACAATTGCGGATGGCACTTATCACACTGCTACTCCTATGACAACAAGCGGAGAAGTAGCCAGCTTTTCTACCGTGTCTCTAAAATCAGGAGTAAGTATCACTTTGACGACGGGCTTCCATGCACAAGCGAATGCTACCTTCAGTGCCAGCATTGAAGCGTGCGCTGATGCCAACAATGCTTCGGTAATAGATAGATCAATAGCTGATGTAGAGTCTGCTTCCTCTGCTGTAAATATTTCCATCGCACCAAATCCTTTTTACAACACGACGACTATTGAATATGAGTTGTCCAAAGCGAGTACCGTATCCGTAGAGGTATACGATCTGAACGGACAACGAGTGGCGCAACTGATGAATGGCGAACAACAAGCAGCGGGTAGTCATCAAGTGCAATTTGATGGAAGACGGCAGACAACAGGCATCTATATTGTAATGCTACGAACAGCCGAACAGGTACAAACGAAACGACTCGTTTTGAGTCGATAGGACAGAACAAAAGTTATCTTTTATGCTCATGTATAGAAATGTGGGTTGCGACAGCATCGTGACCGTGAATGTAATGGTCGACATCTCTAGTACACGAGAAACTTGGGCACAAGAAGCGATTCAGATTAGTCCAAATCCGACCAATAGTTTATTGACGATCAATGCTTTAGGAGTAGAAGAGCCATTTGTCGATCTGCGTATCATCGACTGGCAAGGACGAGTCCTTTGGCAGCAAAACAATACGCAAAAGCAGTTTGATATTGATGTCTCCATGTTCCAAAATGGGATGTATTTCCTCGAAATCAGAAGTGCCGAACGATTTGCTGTGCGGCAGTTTATAAAGATGTAGAACAGA
The DNA here is from genome assembly GCA_964385665.1 of uncultured Saprospiraceae bacterium. GTDB lineage: Bacteria > Bacteroidota > Bacteroidia > Chitinophagales > Saprospiraceae > JAAUTG01. Next base: position 3,632 of record CAYLPW010000182.1, on the reverse strand, counting down.
GAGTGACCAGTCGGCGAGTGCTTTAGAGTATTCGCTGACTTTTAATTGTAAAAGTCCTGTATCTTATTTGATGCGATACAATCAATAGTCTGTATTATCATTTATATTTGAGGAAGAATGAGTGACTCAGACTATGCACACACTTTCACAAAAAAAAATAAGTTCATCCTTACCAGAACTTTTAATTCGATTTCTTCCTTTAGCATTTTTACTAACTGGAATAGTTAGCTATGGACAGCATGATGGAAGCTTCTCGAAAGCAGCTCCGCTTCAACTCAATCAACAATTCGATCAACAAAGATTACTGTTTAATTATCGGCACGTTTATGAAGAACTAGAATTGCTAAAAGACACTTCTGGCGAGTTGACGATCATAGATATTCTGCAACCCAATTTCCAATCTCAATTCTTCCTCAACAATAGCGACACCGCTGCTCAGAAAGACGTAGTTAGTCTTTTCCCAATGCCGACTGCCTACGATCCTGAGGCAGTGTATTGGGTTAAATTCAAAGCCATTAATCCCACCACGCAATCCATCAAAAACTGGATAATGGTAGGCTGGAACGAGAGAAGTTGGGAGCAAATCGACGCTTATCGAGTAAATGGAAATGAAGCAACTAAAATAGGCAAAAGTGGGTTGCGGTTGCCACTGAAAAAGAAGCTGGCCACTGATTGGCGCAACTTTGTACCGTTAGAACTCGCCCCTCAAGAAGAAGCGATTTACTACCTCCGTCTAGAGGGTTTGTTTTATCCAAAATACGCCGATCGCATTGATTTTTATTACTTTGATGAACCTACTTACTGGCATGACAAAAGTTTTACACTTTTCGGGGATGGTGTATTTCTAGGGATGTCGCTTTTGCTCATCATCTTTGTGATTGCGATCTATTACTTTTATAGAGAAGCTGACACGTTGATATTTACGGTTCAGTTAGTTGGTATTTGGCTGCGTGATTTTGCAGATACCAGAAATGTAGGTGCCAGCAATTTTTTCAAAGAACTATTCCCGACAGCACTTGAAGCAGGAGATGTTTTGGTGATTATCGGAACGACGATGATGCTTTTGGGATTGGGGTGTTTTCCAGTTCTTTTCCTTAAATCCAGAGCATTCGCCCCTCGTTTGAGCCGCCTGATCGTGGGTGTTACTGCACTCTCAAGTGGTTGGTATCTCACTTTAGGTATTTTCAATTTCGCGCTTTATCCTTATTTTGAATATCCCTACAATTGGATCGAAAACGGAGCAACTTTCATGTTACTCTCTGGTATTGGATTACCCATTTTGGTGCTAGTATTGAGTTTCTATGCCCTCAAACAGCAACGCACCTTAGCCAAACTATTTATTGTCGCCTACAGCCCAATCGTACTAATCATGATCGGATTTTTCATAGCAGAAATTTTATTTGAGGGAACATTGTCTGATAGCGATTTTCATCTAGCCTCCAGAGTAGGATTTTTGTCCAATTACATTTTATTCACTATTGCGATTGTCTATAAACGCCAGTTAGAATATCGCCAAAATAGTCAAAAACGACTCGAACTTAGCCGAAAGTTATATCAAGAACAAACAGAAGCTCAACGCCTCAAAGAACTCGACACTTTCAAAAGTCGACTCTACACCAATATCACTCACGAATTTCGGACTCCACTGACCGTCATTTTGGGCATGGTCAATCAGATGCGTGAAGCACCTAAAAAATACTTCGAAGAAGGCACTTTGCTCATTGAACGGAATGGAAAAAACTTGTTGCGTTTGATCAATCAACTACTAGATCTATCGAAGTTAGAAAGTAATTCGCTTCAATTGAATTGGGAGCAAGACGACATCATTTCCTACTTGCGCTACATGACGGAATCTTTTCAAACATACGCCAATGGACAAAATGTATCGCTTCAATTCTTCTCTACGGTTGATTACTTAGAAATGGATTTTGATGCAGAACAAATCAAGCAGGTGATGACCAATTTGATTTCCAATGCCGTCAAGTTCACGCCCTCTGGTGGTGCGATAAAAGTGAAAGCAAGTCAATCAAATGATCAATTAGAAATAGTCGTAGAAGATACTGGCGTAGGTATCGCAGCAGCCGATATAGTTCATGTTTTTGATCGTTTTTATCAAGCGGATACCTCTGCTACACGGAAAGGAGAAGGAACTGGAATAGGGTTGGCACATGCACAAGAATTGGTGCAGCTGATGAAGGGAAACATAGATGTGGAAAGTAGGGTAGGAATAGGTTCTGTTTTTCGAGTAACACTTCCCATCAGCAATCAAGCAGCTAAAGCAAAAGTATCAAAAGAGCAAATTGATAGTCTAGTGAATGTTCCGCATACACTAGGCGAATCTGAGGGAATAGGTGGTCAAAATGGGAAGCGACCTCAGTTGCTCATCATGGAAGACAATGCAGACGTAGTGACTTATCTCAAAAGCTGCTTGAGCGATTATTATCAAATGGACATCGCTTATAATGGAAAAATTGGGATAGAAAAAGCAATTACTAATATTCCAGATATCATCATTAGTGATGTCATGATGCCAGAAAAAGATGGCTATGAAGTCTGTGAAATACTAAAAAATGACGAACGGACGAGTCACATTCCCATCATTCTACTGACTGCCAAAGCCGATCAATCTTCAAAAATCGTCGGGCTGAGTCGTGGCGCGGATGCCTATCTGTCCAAACCTTTTGACAAAAAAGAATTACTAATTCGATTGAATAAGATGGCAGAAAAACAGCGAAAACTAGCTGCCTATTTCAAAAGAGAGAATCAAGTATTGGCAGGAGTGGAAACACAATTAGAAGAAGCGATCCAAGTCGAGCATAAGTTCATCCAGAAAGTCCGTAATATCGTCGCGGAACACTACACCAATGACCGTTTTGGGCTACCTCAACTTTGCCAAAAGATAGGGATGAGTCGCTCCCAACTCTACCGCAAAATGAAAGCCTTGATTGATGTTTCACCTTCCGAATTCATTCGTACTTATCGACTGGAGCAGGCGAAGCTGTTATTAGAAACTACCGACCTGAATGTTTCCGAAGTGGCTTGGGAGACTGGCTTTACGAATCTTTCTCACTTTACGAAGGCGTTTCAGGAAATGTTTGGGGAGTTGCCGAGTCAGGTAAAACAATAACCTTATTTTAGTCCGCTCAAAATGTATTAGTCTGAGTTTAATAATAAATTTACCCCGAAATCTTTCAGGGTAAATTTAATTATTTCACGTTACTTAACTATGAAAGTCCAAACCATTCTGTTCTTATTTTTCGCTAGCTTTCTTCCTGTCCGTCGGGGCGCAGTTTGGTTCACAAACTCGAAATATCACTGTCAATGGTGTCGATTTGAACTCCAATGCGTGGCGATATGGGGCGACGGCGACGATTGATGTGCCGATTTTTAACTTTTTTAATCGGTAAACTGTCACCCGTTGAATTATTGAGTTCAAGGCTCAAAAGTTCAGTTGCTGATGAATTGAGCTTGACATTCAGCGGGTGACTTCAACTAGATTAAGTTTATCGGAATACAGCTACTGATAAAAAGGAGATAAACTTAGTTTGAATATGCCTTCTTCCAGTTCAATGACTTTGGACGGATCATCTACATGATATAGCCGACAGTTGCTGAGCCTTCCTTCTATATCC
>CAYLPW010000181.1:0-10305 GCA_964385665.1 uncultured Saprospiraceae bacterium | reverse complement strand
GCTTTTCCAATTCCGCTAGATGCTCCTGTGACTACTGCTACTTTTTTCATTTGTTGTTAAAATGTTAGATGTTAGATGTTAGACAATTTCAGAAATAATCAAAAGCTCAGCACTGTTTGTAATTGGATTATCCATCTGAAAGCAACTATTTCTGTTTCAATTCATAATTGACATGTCCAAACGGCATTCGAGTAATACGTTCCCCAGTCAGTTGATAAACCGCATTCCCAATAGCAGCACCAACTGGTCCCATCGGAGGTTCGCCAATTCCGCCAGGTGTTTCTGCATTTTCGAGTATGACCACATCAATTTCATCTGGCGTATCACGCATGAGTGCCATTTGATAAGGGCCATAAATGACGGGGCGTAACTCATTGTTTTGAACAACCATTTCTTCGTACATCGCTGCACTTATGCCCATAACAATACTTCCCTCGCATTGTGCGCGAATTTGGTCAGGATTGATCGCCATACCTGGGTCGATGGCACACGTCACTTTATGCACTTTGATGCGTCCGTTCTGAATAGAAACCTCTACGATTTGTGCGCAAGGTGTATTGACATCCGTTGTTGCGGCAAAACCTAAAGCTCGTCCTTCAGCAGCTATGCCTTTCCAATTAGCGCGTTCAGCCACTGCTTCAATGACTGCACTTAGTCGTTTGCCTCGTTTATTCTTTTGAATATGTGCCAACCGAAATTCAACTGGGTCGCGCCCCGCTCGTTCCGCCAATTCATCCATAAAACTCTCAATCGCAAAACTATTCGGCAACAATCCTAAACCACGCCACCAACTTGTCGAAAAAGGAAGTTTGGCGCGCCAAGTAGTTACGCTATAATTTGGAATAGCTTCATATTGAATCATACCGCCACGCCACGCGCCTAAATCAGAGCCTAAAAACTTATTGCCAATGTTGGGTACTAACACTGAACCAAACGCCACATCACCACTCGATAGATCATGTGAGATAGCTTCGATATTATTTTGATCGTCCAAAGTAGCACGTAGGATATGATGCGTCGGTGGACGAAAGTTATCATGCTGAAATTCTTCTTGCCGACTAAACACATACTTGACTGGGCGACCCACTTTTTTGGACAATACCGCAGCGATCATCGCATGAGGAGTATGCAATCGCCGACCGAAACCACCTCCCAAAAAAGTGGGAATGATGTTAACATTTTCTGCTTTGATACCTAGTCGATCAGCCACTTCCGAACGCGTAATGTCGGTCACTTGTGTGGATAAAATGACAGTTGCCTTCTCCCCTTCCACACTCGCCACGGCAGCGTTGGGTTCTATCTGTGCGTGTGCGCCTATCGGACTCCAATATTCACGCTCAAAGATTGCTGCTTCTTCTTTTTTCAATAGTTTAATAGCATTTCCTTCTTTTTGAATGACAGCTGATGAGCCTTTGCCTACTGTCAGCGCATCGACTATATCTTCTGTTTGCCACACTTTTTTGGCTGTCCATTCTGCTTGAATCGCCTGCTTAGCATTTTCCGCTTCTGTATACGAATTAGCGACCACAGCGACGAAATCCTTTTCTTGTACAATCTGCACCACGCCGGGCATCTTTTCAGCTACTTCGGTGTCCGCTTGCGCTAAAGTCGCATCAATTTTAGGAGAACGCAAAACGGCAGCGTGTAGCATATTAGGTAAACTCGCATCCAATCCATAGATGGGTGCACCGATGACTTTATCTAATAAGTCGACGCGTGGTGTTGGTTTACCAATGTGTTTGTACTCGCTTTTGGGCTTCAATGTTGGCGTGTCAGGGATGTTCCATTCGGTCATCGTTTGGACAATTTCGCCGTAGGTCAATACTTGATCGTTATAATAAACTTTTCCAGATTTGGCGTTCAGTTCGTTGGGATTTACTGACCACTGTTTGGCGGCTGCATTGATGAGTAGTTGTCTCATAGTAGCTGCTAACTCGCGCAAAGGTGTCCACAGACTCGGAATAGAGGTGCTACCGCCCGTTCCGAATTTGTCGATGTTGCCAGATTGCGTTTCGGCATGGACAACTTTGATTTGCTCGACTTCCACTTCTAGTTCTTCAGCTGCGATTTGCGCGAAAGCGGTAAAGATGCCTTGTCCCATTTCTACTTTTGGGCTTTTTAGAATGATTTGGTTGTCCGCTAGTATTTCAAACCAAATCGTCGGATCGTCGGTATTGCCCCGATAAGCATATTCGATTTCGTTGAGTACGCTGGCTATGTTTCTACGAATCGGCCCGCAGCCTACCAAAGTAGCTCCCAATGCCACACTCACACCAATACTAGAACGCACCAGAAATTTTCGACGAGAAAGAGAAGAGTTCATTAGCTGCTGATTTGATTGGTTCGATTGATTGCTGCTGCGCGGTGGATGGCTTTTCGCATTCGGTAGTAGGTGCCACAGCGACAAATATTGACGATGTTGTCGTTGATATCTTGATCGGTCGGATTGGGCACTTTATCCAATAGTGCCGCTGTCGCCATCATAAAACCTGGTTGACAATAGCCACATTGCGGTACGATTTCTTCCATCCAAGCTTGCTGTACGGGATGCAATTTCTTTTCACTTCCCAAACCTTCAATGGTGGTGATGGACTTTCCTGCCGCAAATTTTACCGCATAGGAACAAGAGCGCACCGCTTCCCCATCGACGTGCAAGGTACAAGCACCACAAGCTGCTTTGCCACAGCCGAATTTCGTGCCTTTTAGGTCTAGGAGATCACGAACGACCCAAAGTAACGGTGTGTTTTCGTCCACGTCAACAGTTTGAGATTGCCCGTTTATGATGAAAGTAAATTGCATAAAACTGATTTGAATTCACTGATAAATCTGCCTCACTACCAGACAGATCTAATTATTTCGCGTTTGCTATTGTTCTGGAATAGGTAAGCCGTTCGCCGCCCACGCCTTGACCGCCGCAATGTAGTCTGCTTCCGACAAAGGTGGTTTTTCTCTAGGGTTGCCTTCTTGATCGACACCAGGATTCCATGCCCAGAGGACGAGTTCATCTTCGGTCAAGTGCGTGATGATTTCTTCTGGTGTTTTACCTCCATTTGTCTCAGGATTGAGCATCACTCGCGCTATTGCTGCTCGACTAAGTCCTTCCCATGCCATACTGCGCGGTGCTAAATGCCAATGTGGTGCGCCAGGTACGCCGGAGTTTAGGTTATTTGCGGTTTGGTGGCACGTGTTGCAACGCAAAGCAGGTAAGCCGTGATTGTCCACACCACGCTGCACGTTGAAGTAGTGCGTATGCCCTTCTATCCCTTGTTTCGGTCGATCACCCGACGGATGGCAATTCATACAGCGCGGATGGGTCAGGACTGCCATCATGCTATCGAAGGCGGTTTCCATTATTGGTGAATCAGTGGCAACTTCTCTTACTGGATTCGTCATTTGACTGGATGCCAAAAAACCGAGGACAACAAAGATGGAAAATAGATAGATTTTGAGCATAGACTACTTTTACGGAGAAGGATTCTTTCTCTTAACGTCCAAGTGTTGGGTGGGTTCAAATTGAGCGTCTCTCAATGATAGTGAAAGCGTTTGATTTCAACCACAAGAATCTAATCTACCCTACAACCACTTCTTTCGTCGAAAATAGAAAATCGATCCCATAAAAATAAGCACAATCACCCCCCAAAAGACAAAGTACCCATTGGGCTGCTTCAACTCTGGAATGTACTCAAAATTCATTCCATAAACACCTGCCAAAAAACCCATGGGAATAAAAATAGTCGACACAATGGTAAGCACTTGCATGACTTGATTCATCCGAAAACTGACTTCTGACAGAAACAATTCGTAGACATGATTGAGCAGCTCTCGAAACGACTCAATCATATCCATCAAATGCACGACATGGTCGTATAGGTCGCGGATAAAAACTAAAGTATTGGGCTGCACGATTTCGCTTTCTGTCCTCGAAAATTTAGCGATGGCTTCTCGAAGTGGAAATATTTGTTTCCGAATGCTTCCCAATTCCTTGCGCAACTCGTGAATCTGTCCTTTATTCATCGAACTCTGCTCCAGCATCACACGGTCTTCTAGCTGCTCGATTCGATCTTCGTATTTATCGACAATGAGGTAATAATTGTCAACAATGACATCCATGAGCGCGTATGCCAGATAATCCGCTCCTCGTGCGCGAATGCGTCCAGCTTTGTTTTGCAATCGCCGACGTATCGCCTCAAATAAATCACTTTCAGTTTCCTGAAAACTAATGACGATGCCTTCTCGAAAGTAGATCGCCACATGCTCTGTCTTCAATTTAGCGGTTGCCGTATCCGCAGCTAACGCTTTGATGACCACAAACAAACCGCGCTCGTATTCCTCAAATTTTGGGCGTTGATGGATGTCGGGAATATCCTCCAACACTAATGGATGAATAGTGTAGGTTTTTCCTAGTTGTTCGACCAGTTGTGTGTCGTTCAAGCCGCGTACATCGTACCAGTCTATGTTGGTTTCGTGTAGCGGCTTAAAAATAGCTTCGTCATGGTTGTCGTAGACATCTTCTACGATTTCCGTCTCACTATACTGTGTATGGTGAATGAATATCTTTTCCTGCTGTCGACTTCCTGTATAGACCACCGCGCCAGGTGGCAATCCGACTACTTTGCGTTTTTTCATGGGGAAAAGATAATGTGTTTTCGGAAAACCTTATTCCACTATTTTCAATAAAGTAGTTTGCCTTTCTATTTGCGAAACTACCGATACCACATACATTCCTGCTTCTATTTCCGAATGCAACGAAAGTTCAACCTGATGATTGCCAGCTTCATATCGCTGCGTTGGAAACTGTTGCTGCATTGTTCCACTTAAATCATATAGACTGATTTGCACCTCTTCCGCTTGTTTTAATTCAAATTCTATTGTTACAAAGCTACGCGCAGGATTAGGAGCTACGATAGGGACAGAAATAGTTGTTGTGTCAATAGTTGGTATGACCGTTGGAACAAAATCCAGTGGATACTCATGCATTGATCGACCATAAGTGGCAGCAACTAACTTTCTGTTTTTTCGATGTATAACTAAGTCGCTAATCACCGTAGCTGGCAAACTTTTCCCAACGCGTGTCCAGTTTTCGCCTCTATTTCTTTGCTGCCAAACCCCCATATCAGTAGCAACGAATAAAGTAGTTGGATATTTAGGATCAGCGATGACATCATTGATCGGAACTTCAGGTAGATTAGCAGAAATGTCTTCCCAAGTTGCACCACCATCTTGTGTCCAAAAAATATGAGGTAGATAGTCATTAGACCGATAACCAGAATAGGTCACATAGGCAGTCATTGCATCTTCCAAATCACAGTAAACACTAGTCACAAAACGATTCGGTAAGTCTTCCGAAACTAAGTTCCAGGTAGCACCACCGTCCGTCGTCATTTGTACGTTTCCATCATCCGATCCAGTCCAAATAATATCACTATTTAAAGGTGAAACAGCAATGGTACTCAAGGTAGCATAGCGCGTCGAACCACTCGGATGCAGTCCTTTTGTTAAATCGTCGCTAATAACTTCCCAGCTCGCTGCCCTATTTTTAGAGCGGTATAAGCGATTGGAGCCATAATATAGCGTTGCACTATCATTGGGGTCAATCGTAATTGGTGTGTTCCAGTTGTTGCGGTCGCTACTCGGAATACCACTCAATGCCCATTGAAAACTCGCGCCACCATTCACGGAGCGAAATAGATTGCCCCATTGGTATTCGGCGTACACAATGTCCGAGTTTTCAGGATCAACGATGACATGAAATCCATCGCCACCTAATATATTGCGCCACCGATCTGGACTCCCTTCATCCGTCATAACTGTGCCATTGTCCTGTGTGCCGCCGTAATAGAAATTGTCTTCTGATTGAGCGATTTCACATTCATAAAATTGCGTGATCGGTAAGTTGTCCAAATGCGTCCACGTCTCCGCTCGATCTGTAGAAATGTAAGCTCCTCCATCGTTCCCTAGAACAATCATATTAGTGCTAGTTGGATGCGTTTCCAAAGCGTGATGGTCGACGTGAACACCTCTTGCAATTCGATCCCAGCGATTGCCGCCAGTATTTGTTTGATACAAGGCAACACCTAACGTATATACTCGATTTGGGTCTTCGGGCGCAACACGAACTTGCCCAAAATACCACCCAAAATTACTATACATACCATTCAACAAGAAATCGGTCGTTCTAAACCAAGAATCGCCACCGTCTACACTTTTGTAGAGTCCATAAAAAGAATTAGTGATCTTGTCTTCTGTGACTGATAAGTACAAAATATTAGGATCAGAGGGTGAGATGGCTAGACCCATTCGACCACATTCTATATTTTGAGGTAGACCATTGCTAAGTATTTCCCAAGTTGCTCCAGCGTCACGCGTTCGATAGATGCGTGAGCTTTCGCCAGCATAAGATCGCTGCCACGGCATACGGATGCGTTCCCAAGTGACTGCGTAGTACGTGTTCGTGTCTTGCGGGTGCATGATAACGTTGATGCAAGCTGTGGAGTCACTGACGAACAACAAGCGATTCCAGCTCTCACCACCGTCGCGCGTTTCGTACAATCCTCGGTCGCCACCTTTGCTATACAATGGACCCGCAGCAGCTACCAATACGTGATCTTCATTTTGTGGATTGATGACGACTTTTCCAATATGATGACTGTCCTCTAATCCTATGTTTTCCCAAGACTTTCCACCATTCATAGACTTGTAGACGCCATCACCGAAGAATGCACCTGAGGTCGCTGAAGCATTTGCTTCTCCTGTTCCTGCATAGAGAACTTTGGTATTGGAAGGCGCAATTTTGAGATCACCAATCGACAAGCGACCTGATTCATCAAATACCGCATCCCAGCTCGCACCTCGATCTGTTGTTTTGAAAATGCCACCAGTTGCTGTTCCGATGAAAAAAATGCTGGTATCATTTGGGTTGAGCGCGACGCTAGTAACTCGCCCACCAATGTTGGTCGGTCCTATGAGTTTCCAGTCGGCTGCTCGTTGTATTCGCTGCGCTCTTGACTCTATTGCTACTTGCTGCTGTACTTCTTTTCGTTCTGTGTTGATGAACGTGTACGGAATACTATCAAAAGGATAGGCACGCTGTTCGTACAGCCAATCGCCAGGGTATTTTTCAGCTTCGTTGATGGATGTGCTGTCTTCTGTGGTTTGACAATTGAATAGAATGGAAACTAAAAATAGGAAGTAAATAACTCTCATTGGCTAGTGTGTTGATTTGAGTTCGATAGTTAGTTATTGTGTTTGGCTCTAATTATCTTCCCTTGTTGTAATCAGTTGGACGAAGGTAAATTATATGAAGCAAATTTATATACGTGTTGGGTCAAAAATAGTTATGAATAGTATAAGTCATCCAATAGATAGTGTGAGTCACCCCGTGAATGTCATGCACAAGTGAGTCTGGTAACACTTATTTTGAGCTTTGAACTAAGTAGTCGCGGGGTGACAATTGTTAGATGATTTTCCTTTCTATCTAAATATTCGCTACTTTTGCAGCCTTTTTTGAAAAATAGTAAAGTACATCATATATGGCACTGAAGGCAGGAATTGTTGGTTTACCGAATGTAGGAAAATCTACCTTGTTCAATGCGTTGACGTCAGCGAAAGCATTGGCAGCGAATTATCCGTTTGCGACGAAAGATCCAAATGTCGGTATCATTACAGTACCTGATGAGCGCTTGGATAAGTTGGCGGAGTTAGTCAATCCACAGAAAGTGCAGCCAACAACGATTGAGATTGTAGATATTGCTGGATTGATTAAAGGCGCGAGTCAAGGAGAGGGATTAGGCAATCAGTTTTTAGCCAATATTCGAGAAGTCGATGCGATCATTCACGTTGTGCGCTGTTTTGAAGATGGCAATGTCGTGCATGTCGATGGCAGTGTCGATCCAGTACGCGATAAGGAAGTGATTGATACGGAACTGTTGTTGAAGGATTTGGAGACGGTCGAAAAGCGTTCTGAAAAATACAAAAAACAGGCGAAAAGCGGAAAGCGCGAAGATCAGAAAATGGCATTGATTTGTCAGGAAGTTAAAGAACATCTAGAAAGCATGCAGCCTGCACGAACGATGGATTTGGAAGGTGAAGCCTTGGATTTGTTGAAAGATATGCAGTTGCTCACCGCAAAACCGATCTTGTACGTTTGTAATGTTGATGAAGAATCTGTACACGACGGCAATGAACATACCGAACGCTTCAAGGTAGCCGTTGCCGACGAAGATGCTGGCGTCATTTTAATCAGTGCGGATATTGAAGCAGATATTGCGCAACTAGATTCTAAGGAGGAACGCGTTGAGTTTTTAGAAGAGATGGGTTTGAACGAGCCTGGTGTCAATAAAGTGATTCGTGCCACTTACGATCTACTGAATTTGATTACTTATTTCACCGCTGGCGAAAAAGAAGTGCGCGCTTGGACGATCCGAAGAGAGTGGAAAGCCCCACAGGCAGCTGGCGTCATCCACACTGATTTTGAGAAAGGCTTTATTCGTGCAGAAGTCATCAAGTACGATGATTATGTCACCTTGGGTTCAGAGCAAGCAGTGAAGGAAGCTGGCAAAATGGGTGTCGAGGGCAAGGAATATGTGGTAGGTGACGGCGATGTAATGCACTTCCGTTTTAATGTGTAGAACAGATGGAAGACGTGAGATCGCTTCGCTTTGATCCCGAAAGCTTTCGGGATGAGACTGATCTCGCGCTTGATGAATTTGTAATATTGTTTAGAATTAGTAGATGTCTCTTCGTTACTTCGCCATTTACAAACCTTACGGTTACTTGAGTCAATTTACCAAAGAAGCTGACCACCATCAAGTCCTTGGCGAATTGTATAATTTTCCAAAGGACGTGTACGCAGTCGGGCGATTAGATCGAGATAGTGAAGGTTTATTGTTACTGACGAACGATAAATCGCTGACCGATCGACTATTACATCCTAAAAACAAACATCGTAGAACCTATTGGGTGCAAGTAGAGGGCGAACCGAATAAGGAGGCGTTGCAGCGTCTTCGTAAAGGCGTTGATATTCGGATCAATAAAAAAACACATCGAACTCAACCTGCTCAAGTTAGCATTTTAGAACCTGCTCCTCTCCTACCCGAGCGCGATCCACCTATTCGCTTTCGCGCTACTATTCCGACCACTTGGTTAGCATTGACCTTGACAGAAGGTAAGAATCGGCAAGTGCGACGGATGTGTGCGAAGGTGGGTTTTCCGGTGTTGCGATTGGTGCGGTATTCGGTGGAAAAAGTGACGATTGAAGGAATGAAGATTGGAGAGGTAGTTGCATTAGAGCCGTCTCAACTACTCCAACAGTTAAATTTTTGATTGTCTATTTTTCTTTGGCAATAGCTGTCACTTCCACTTCAAGGAGTGCGCCATAATGCAAATCACGGGTTGGAATGATACAGCGAACTGGTTTGTGCGCCCCGAAGAATAGACTATATCGTTCATTCACTTTGTCCCACAATTCGATATTAGAAACGTAGATACGCACTTGCAGAATGGCATTTCGGTCTGTTCCTGCTGCTTTTAGTATTCCTTCCACGTTTTGAAAGACTAAATCAGTTTGTTCCTCAATACCATCAGGAATAGCTCTTGTCTGTCGATTCATTGGCAGTTGTCCAGATAAGTACAACAAACCGTTGTGTTCGATACATTGGGAATAATGTCCGTTTGCGCTAGGCATTTCAGGTGTAGTGATAATGTTCATCACATTAGCTGTTTAGTTAAGGCTAAACTTAGCACAAATCTCCATATTTTGAGGTCTAATCTTCTCTTATTAATCCTTCTTCTTTTCTATGTCTTCAGTCATCAAAATCGCTGCCGCGCAAATTGCCCCGATCTGGCTAGATAAAGTCAAAACCACCGAAAAAATTATCCACTACATCGAGCAGGCTGGACAAGCGGATTGTCAACTCGTCGCTTTTGGAGAAACGCTCTTGCCTGGCTATCCATTTTGGTTAGATTTTACCGACGGCGCACGGTTCAATTCTGATCTACAAAAAGATTTACACGCACACTATGTACAACAAGCTGTACAGATCGAAAAAGGAGATTTGGACGGTATTTGTACGACTGCCAAAAAACATCAAATTGCAGTGGTGTTAGGCATAGTAGAGCGAGCAGCTGACCGTGGTGGACATAGTGTTTACTGCACGATGGTTTATATTCATCCAAACGGAACGATTGCACACACGCACCGAAAGTTGATGCCGACTTATGAAGAACGCTTATGTTGGTCGCCTGGTGATGGTCACGGTTTGCAAGTACAGTCATTGGGCGACTTTACGGTGGGTGCGTTGAATTGTT
>CAYLPW010000180.1:0-10312 GCA_964385665.1 uncultured Saprospiraceae bacterium | reverse complement strand
TAGACGTGAACTTTCTATGTTAAGGTTTCTGAAAGAGTCGCATTTCACTCAACGACTCTCTAAACCTGGTGTTCTCCAAAAAAGTACTGACTACTGCCTATGCTACAACTCATGAATGACTATGGAAAACACAACCTTCCATTTTTATTTATCCTTGATTTTGAATTGAAAGCACCGATTATTCTTCCATTAGCAGCGACGGCTGATGCAGGTATTTTCTTCCAAATTAAGCAACTCAACAACTACTCCTTTCAGACTCCTTTTCCACATGTCGTTGAGCTGACGAAACAGCCGCTTCCTCTTGCGCGATACCAACAAGCGTTCGATACGGTGCAGCAAAGCATTCGATATGGCAATTCTTATTTGACCAACTTGACGTTTCCGACACCGATACAAACGAATCTTTCCTTACGTCAACTTTTTGAGCATAGTCAAGCAGCGTACAAATTGTTGTTGCGCGACCAATTCGTCGTTTTTTCACCAGAATCTTTCGTCCAAATTCAGAATAATCAAATCGCGTCTTTTCCGATGAAAGGAACAATCGATGCGACTCTACCAAATGCCAAAGCGCAACTATTAGCCGATCAAAAAGAACGCGCCGAACACTTTACAATTGTCGATTTGATCCGAAATGACCTGAATCAAGTGGCGCGAAAAGTGCGAGTGGAACAGTTTCAATACATCGACCATATTCAAACATCGCAGGGCGAATTGTTGCAAGCGAGTTCTAAAATAGTAGGTGACTTGCCGACCGATTGGACGTCGCAAATAGGTACTATTTTTGGGCAACTACTGCCAGCTGGCTCTATTTGTGGTGCGCCAAAAAAACGAACGGTTGAGATTATTCAGACAGCAGAAGGTTACGAAAGAGGCTACTATACTGGCGTATTTGGGTATTATCAAGATGGCAAACTAGACAGTGGAGTTATGATTCGCTTTATCGAACGTGAGAAAAATGGGTTGGTTTTCAAAAGCGGAGGTGGCATCACAGCTTCTAGCGTTGCCGAGAAGGAATATCAAGAATTAATTGACAAAATCTATGTCCCTATTTATCGAAAGCATACAGGTGCGCGACGGCAAAATTCCCTTATTGCCTTGGCACACGAAACGCTGTAATCGAACGCGAAAAGAGTGTTTGGGCATCACTGAACCTGTAGATCTAGGGATGTTACCAGAGTTTGTTGATCCACCGCAAGCTGGCTTTTTCAAGTATCGCGTCTTATACAATCAATCCATTCAGTCCATCGAATTTCAGCCTTACTATCTTCGGGAAATTCACACCTTGCGACTTATTTCTGACGATACCATTCAGTATTCTTATAAAACAGCAGACCGCTCCCACCTGAAAGCATTGTTTGCCAAGCGAGGCATGGATGATGATATTTTAATTGTCAAGAATGGTTTACTGACAGATACGTATTACAGTAATATTGTTTTGGAAAATGAAAGTGGACTGTTTACGCCGAAAACGCCTTTATTGCCAGGTGTGCGACGTGCTCATTTATTGGCGAAAGGACAAATTGAGGAAGCTATTATTCGGGTGGAAGATTTGCCTCGGTTTCAGCGCGTTCATTTGGTTAATGCAATGCTGGATTTAGATGATTGCGTGGTGAAGGTGAAGGATATTTATACTGGATAATGAGTTTTTCACTGTAAGGACGCGGAGTTCGCTAAGCAGTTTTGTTCGATAGTCACCCCGTGAATTTTAGGCATAATAGACCGTAAGTCTGCCAACCATCATTTTAAGCTCAATATTCACAGGGTGACTTAAGAGCGATTTGCCATCAAGATTTCTTATCTTTGAATTTGATCAAAACGAATTCAAAGTTCAATGAAACAACCACTATTTGTCCTCTTTTGGCTATTTGCAACAGCGACACTTTTACCAGCTCAAGACATCCAAACCAACCTACAACTCCTCGATATCTTCGAGATGGAATACATTTCTGACCCTCAAATTTCGCCTGATGGATCTACAATCATCTACGTCCGTAACTTCAAGGATGTGATGACCGACCGCAATCTCTCCAACCTTTGGATCATCAATTTTGACGGTACGAATAACCGCCCGCTCACGACGGGCAACCAAAACGACTTTGCGCCAGTCTGGTCAAACGACGGCAAAAAGATCGTCTTCAAGTCCAATATGAAAGACGACAAGATGAAGCTGTATTTGATGTGGCTGGACACAAAAGAAGCTTTTCCATTGACGAATACGACACAAACGCCTTCCAATGTCGCTTGGTCGCCCGACGATCAGTACTTGGCGTTTAATATGTTTGTCCCAAAAAGCAAATCGTCCATCATTCAGATGCCTGCGAAGCCAGAAGGCGCGAAATGGAATGCCCCACCTATTTACATCGACGAGGTGAATTATCGAGGTGACGGTCAAGGTTATCTAAAAAGTGGCAACCGACAACTATTTACACTCTCTACGGATGGTGGCACGCCGCGACAGTTGACGTTTAGCGACTTCGATCACGGCGCACCGATTTGGTCAAAAGACAATCAGCATTTATACTTCAGTGCCAACTTCCACAAAGACGAAGAATTCGAGCCAACAGACAGCGAAATATATCAAATCAATATCAAAAGTGGCGAGACAAAAGCATTGACTGAACGCTACGGACCAGACAGCAATCCAGTGCTTTCTCCAGACGGAAAGCATATTGCGTATACTGGTTTTGACGATAAACTGCAAGGCTATCAATTGACGCATTTATATGTCATGAATACCGATGGCAGTGATGTCAAGTTACTATCCAAAGACTTAGATCGGGATGTCAACAATCCTGTTTGGAATGAAGATAGCGATGGCTTGTATTTTCAATATGATGATAAAGGCGATACCAAGTTGGCGGAGATGGAACTAAATGGTGATGTGGAGGTCATTGCGGAGCAGTTGGGTGGATTGTCGTTGGGTCGTCCATACAATGCAGCTAGTTTTAGCGCGTCCAAAAATGGTCGTTTTGCTTACACATTAGGTAGTACACAACATCCAGCTGATCTGGGCGTCACAAATGGGAAAGAGGCGAAACGATTGACGCACGTCAATGATGATTTGTTTGCCTTCCGAAACTTGGGAAATGTGGAAGAAATTTGGTGGAAATCCTCCTACGATCAACGCGATGTACAAGGTTGGATTGTCACGCCTCCTAATTTTGACCCCAATAAAGAATATCCACTCATTTTAGAAATACACGGCGGTCCATTTGCCAGCTATGGTTCAGTCTATTCGGCTGAAATTCAAGCCTTTGCAGCAGAAGGTTATGTCGTTTTATATACCAATCCGCGAGGCAGCACCAGCTACGGCGAAGAATTTGGCAACTTAATCCATCACGACTATCCGAATCACGACTACGAAGATTTGATGTCAGGCGTAGATGCAGTGATTGAAAAAGGCTATGTTGATGAAGACAATCTATTTGTCACTGGCGGCAGTGGCGGTGGTGTTTTGACGGCTTGGATAGTTGGGAAAACCGATCGTTTTCGAGCAGCTGTGGTCGCCAAACCTGTTATCAATTGGTATAGCTTTGTGCTCTATGCGGATGGCGTTCAGTTTTTCTCCAAATACTGGTTTCCGTCGAAGCCTTGGGAAGACCCAGACCATTATATGAAGCGGTCGCCCATCTCGTATGTCGGCAACATTACAACACCAACCATGCTGCTCACTGGCGAAGAAGATTATCGAACGCCGATCGCTGAGTCCGAACAATTTTATGCAGCTCTAAAACTGGAAGGCGTGGAAACAGCTATGGTGCGTATTCCAGGTGCGTCGCATGGTATTGCGAATCGACCGAGTAATCTGGTGGCGAAGATTGCAAGTATTTTGGCTTGGTTTGAAAAGTATAGGGAGTAACCTTCGGTTATAGCTATTAGCCTTTAGCTGTTGGCTATTCAGCTAAATTGCCGAATTTCAGTGCTTTTTAACGATTTTGGCGAAAGGTGTTGCCGTAATTCGTAATTAATTGAGATGCAGAACTTATATACTACGCAGAATCGGTACAAAAACCTCTTTATTCAAGACTTGCGCTGAACAGACCGTAATTCGTAATTAATCAAATAGCAGAACTAAAGGTGTCTATTTGTTGGCGATCAATGGACAGCCAACTACAAGCACCGACCAATTCGTATGAATTATTGGAGCAAACAAGCGGTCAGGCAACGCTATTAAGTATCGATGAAACGACTGATTTAAGCGAAGCCGAAGAAGTACTCGTCAAACCAGTATCGAATGAATATCAGTTGCGCAATTGGGATTGGGTGGAAAGTAATCGTCGAAAAGTGGACGAGTTATCAGATGGTAAATTAGCGTATGTTTATGTACCCAATACGTCTGGCAGCGGTTTTCAGTCCTTCAATCGCTACTATTTTTCGCAGCAAGACAAAAAAGGAGCGATCATTGACGAACGCAACAATGGCGGTGGTTCAGCAGCGGATTATATGATTGATATTATGTCACGCGAATTGTTTGGCTACTTCAATAGCCGCGCCAACGACAACCGCCCTTGGACAACGCCGATGGCTGGCATTTGGGGACCAAAAGTGATGTTGATTAATGAACGTTCTGGCTCAGGTGGCAATTTGTCACCCTATATGTTTCACGCAAAAGAATTAGACTCACTCGTCGGTACACGGACTTGGGGTGGTTTGGTCGGTACTTGGGATACGCCGCGCTTTATTGACGGTGGTCGCATGGTCGCACCACGTGGTGGTTTCTTTGATGTGGACGGCGAATGGGCAGTGGAAGGCGAAGGAATTGCACCAGATATTGAAGTTATTCAAAAGCCAAAATTGGTCTTGGAAGGTCACGATCCGCAGCTGGAACGTGCGGTGAAAGAAGCTTTACGACTTTTGAGAGAGGAAGGAGAATTTGAATTGAAGCCAGAGCCTGCTGCGCCTGTGCGTTGGAAGCGACCTGAGGGGTTTAAGGAGTAAAAGTTAAAAGACTGATCCATGAAAAAGCTTGTTCCTCATTAGAATCAGCCTTTTTGTAGGAAGAAAGGTTTGAACTTCTACGATATGGGTTGACTCTTCCATCTAAAAAAGAGAGCATACACCATCGGCACAAAATACAAACTACTCAATGTTCCCATGATTAGCCCGCCGATGACCGCATACGCTAACGGACGTTGCAACTCTGCGCCCAATCCAGAAGCCAACAAGATAGGAACAAGCGCGAAAATAGTCGTAATAGAAGTCATCAAAATAGGTTTCAATCGCCGAACGCCTGCTTGATGAATCGCGGCTACTAAACCCTGATCTTTTACAGTTCTATTCATCATATCGACTTTCAAAATCGCATCATTGACCACAATGCCACTCATCACAATAATGCCGATGATGGAAACGATATTCAGACTTTGTCCAAACCAGTACAACGCAAACAACGATCCGACTATCCCAATCGGCACCGTCAGCATGACAATGAAAGGCTGAAGCAAAGACTCGAACTGAGCAGCCAGTATCAAATAGAGCAATAGTAGTGAAATGAGCAAAATAGTGGTTAGCTCTTCAATCGTTTGTTGATCGTCAAAAGCTTGTCCTGAGAAAGTGACGGCTAAATTGGTCTGCTTTTGTACCACTTCGGTGATTTGCTGAACTAGCTTTTCCTCGTATTCAGGCACAGCTAACAAGACCGTTTGTCCACTTTTCGTAGCGACGATCGTTTTATACTGTTGGTTTTTTTGAAGCGTGATGAAGGTAGAAAGTGGCAGTAATATTCTTTCCTGATTGGGAACACGTGCCGTATTTATTCGCTCATATAAATCTTGTTCTTGCGCTCCAATCGTAATCGGAATATACGCATCCGCACTGTTCAACGTCCCAATCGTGTAGTCATCAAAAAGCGCACGTAGTCGTTGCCGTACCGTTTCGTAACTCACTTGGTAGAGTAAGAGTTTTTCATTTTCGATGGTGACTTCCATGAGTTCTTTGGTAGCTGGAGGTGACACTTCGTATCCTTGATGTGTGAGGAAGGACAGCACTGGCTGTATGTCTTGCAAACTCGGCAACGCTTGACCTTGTATCGACTGCAATTGTATGACCAAAGGGGCTTTTTCTGCACCAAATAGTTCATCAAATACATTTTCTAGCGAGGTTATGGAGAAGGTCGCTTCGGGATATTGATTGCTTATATTCGTCTGCCAGTTGTCGACTGACTGTTCTAAAAACTCCGCTCCAAATAGCCAAATAACGGCTTCATTGATGCTTTGCTGCTCTTGCGCCAACAAAAATTGCTGCTTTCCAATAAAGCTATTGGTCGATAACCTACTTGTATCATTTTGTGCCAACAATTGGGCAATGCGTCTTTTATTTTCTGCTAGACTAATGGGTTCGTTCCAGTCAATTTGTGCAGCCACCGCCGTTCGAGACAGTTCTGGGAAAGTGACACGGTCTAGCCGTTGGATAGGAAAGAAAGAGATACCGAGCAGTGCGATAAAAAGCAATAAGAACAGCCCTTTTCGTCGCAAAACAAAGTCGACGGAACGGGTGTAAAACTGCTTGGTCGTGGAAGACGAAGTTTGTTTTTGTATAAATTCTTTTGGCTGTTTTTTGGTCAACAAAACCATCAAAGTCGGGAGCAATACGTAAGCAACTAATAAGGAAGCCGTCAACGCCACACTGATCGACACCGCTTGATCATAAAACAACTCGCCAGCAATGCCGCTCAAAAACAACAAAGGCAAAAAGACCGAACAAGTCGTCAGTGCCGAACTGATGAGTGGTCGAATGACTTCATTTGCGCCCTTTGCGCTTGCTGCTAGCCAATCGAAGCCCATTCTTCTATATTGCTGAATGTTTTCTATGACAATAATGGAATTATCAATCATCAAACCCACGCCCAAAATGAGCCCAGACAGCGAAATAATATTGATGGAAATATCTAGTACGTAAAACCCAATCAGCGACAGCAACAACGCCACAGGAATAGCAATCGCAATGAGCAAAGGTGCGCGCCAACCTCTGAAAAATAGAAACATCACCACTACCGCAAAAAACGCACCATACAGCAAACTCGTCCGCAAGTTGTCGATGGAGACTTCGAGCAGTTTGGATTGATCGTTGGAGACGTAAAAATCGAGTTCAGGATAATCGCTTTGGAAAGCGTTGAGTAGGGCATTGAATTCATCTTGTAAAGCAAATAGCTGTGCGTCCGCTTGTTTGCGAATGGCGAGTACGACACCTTCTCGCCCATTATGTAAGTACAAACCACGTCGCGCTTGGGCTTCCAATTGTACCTCGGCAATGTCTTTCAATTGCAACACCTGCCCTTCCTGTCGAAAGTAGATATTTGCTATATCCCATGGACTTTTTACTTTTAGTTCAAAACGCAAGTTGTATTGGTAGCGTCCGTCTTGCAGCAAAATGCTTCCCAAATCAACATTATTTTGTTGCAATAGTGTTTCGATGTCGCCGACAGTCATGCCTAATGTTTGTAGGCGTTGCGTGTTCGGTAGTATGCTGATTTGCGGCTGGGCATAACCGCTGATATCGACGAAAGCGACTTGTGGGAGTTGTTCGATGCGCCGTTTTAGAATAGTTTGCGTGAAACGGGCGAGTTCCAGCGCGTCAGTTTCACTTTGTTTTGGTACGACGCTGAGGTAGAACACTGGAATGTCGGTCACACTCGCTTTCAATACACTTGGTCGCTGCATATCGCGGGGCAGCCGACTAGCGATTTGGTCGATTTGTTCATTGACTTCTATAAAAGCTAGATTCGTATTTGTACCAAAGGCAAAAGTCAATTCAATGGTTGCTTGTCCGTCTTGTGTTTGACTTTGAATGTCTTCTAATCGGTTGACTTGTAGCAGTTGATTGCGGATAGGCTGTACGATGCTGCGCTCTAGTTCGCTCGCTGCTGCACCTTCATAGTTGATTTGTACACTGACTTGTGGGATGGCGGTTTCGGGAAGTAATGAGATGGGAATGATGCCTAAGCTGACAATACCTAGTACGAGCAAACCGACCGTGACGGTGAGGACGGCGGTGGGGCGTTGGAGGAGGAAGGTGAGGGCAGACATTTGTATATTTTCGTTGCCTGTAAGATAGTGGTTTATAGTTAGATTTCCTGGTATCAAGCGTGTAGCATCTCAATGATATAGAATCAAGTAACACCAATTACAAATTAGTGGAACAGCGTGATGAGTTACAAACTCGCACGAGCAGCATTTATATTGGCGAGAGCAGTACTTCCTTCCCTCTTTTACAAGACTAGGACTACCTTGTCCCCGAAGCATTACACCTAATCGTTACCAATTACGCATATTCGGGTAGGGAACTAATAGTAGCATAATAGGTTAGATCAAATACTTAGCTTTCGATCTTGAAGCTTCTTTATCCATCTGACAGTATAGTATATTGAGCGACTTCTTGTCGCACGAACTAGCAGCGAGCAACACGTGGGCGCGAGTGGGGGATGAGTTCTACAGTCTCTTTCGTAGGTGATTCGATATTGAATTTTCTTCGTCTCTTGTACTCTGATCAAGCGTCCCTACTTAGAATAAATCACTCCTCAATTTGGCAAGAACTATTACTGGGTTATCAGTGTAATTTAAGGAATCAATGAGAGATTTATAGCTTTCTGAGGGTTCTGATAATATACCTCCTTCAAAGTCTTTTAAATCAGGGGGCTGAACAATAAAAACTAATTCATTTTCTGACGTCATTCCTCTTGCTAAGGTTGGTAAATAACCAGAATAAATATCATCGCTATTGTTTCGATCAAAATGGATTAGATAGTTTTCATTATCTCTTTTTTTATAGAAGAGATAGTAATTTTTTTTATTATACGGAAACATGCACATTAATGTATTCCTTGACTCTGCTGCTAACCTAATACCGCATGAGTATTTAGGATCATTAAATAATTTGAGCCTTTCCCCCATATCTTCAATTGAATTTAGGAGAATTCTGTTTTCAGGTAATATTTCACTCATATCTACCTCATATTTCAACTCAATACCATTTTTATTTACACTATGTATACTCTGCGAATAAAGCTGATAATATAAATACGATCTATTAAATGCAATAGGGGAAAAAGGAGATATTTGAACTGGTAGATGTTTAGCTTGTGCAGGAGTAGAAAAGTCAAGTCCTACAAGAGATAAACCCTTCTTGAGGAACAGTTCATGTGCTGTCGTATCCGCTTTACTATACATACTTGCTAAAATATAAGTATCATCAATTTTTTCAAAATGCTCTATATCTTGAGGTATATTAATAGATTCGATTAATTCATCTGTAAGTATATCGAATACCATAATTTTTCCCTGAACTCTGTCCAGAACTTCAAGGTTTCCCTCATAAATTTGGAAGTCGAATACTCCTATAATCTTTTCCCTTCCTTCTGTAGGTCGGGAGATCTTTGTTATAAACTTTCCATTTCTATCAAATATGAAAAAGGTACGTTGTAAATCCATACCTGCGCTCATGATTACTATCCCATGTTTAGAAATACGAGTCTCTCTAACTTCAGGTATGATTGATTGGTCTGTAGTCTCTAGAGGAATATATAATATGTTTTCATATACTTCTGACGCCTTTACTTCTCGCTGCTTTTTCATATCAACTATAATCGATACTAAATTGCTATTATCCCTTTCTTCCTCGCAAGAAAATAAGAAAAAAGAAAAAATTACAGCAATTATCAGCCTTGAAGAAGAATAAAAACTACTCATAGTTACATACTACATTAAATTAGTACACTGTAAATTAAGTTATCACCAGCTTAGAAAATCAGGAAGATTGTTGGACTTTCAAGGTTCATAAATCGAGCTTCGGATTATCAATAGATAATAGTGATTCGGAATAAGCTAATTTACAATGTACTAGAACTAAACAATAAGATAGAGACATCCCTTGAATTAACTACACATGAGAGTTCTCTATCCTATGATCGTCCTGTTTGACATTGACTGTCACAAAAATCCTGACAAGAAATACAACACCCACCCCCGTTCGCATCACATCTTGAGACAACACATGAATAATCTTCACCACAGTCAGAAAAATAAGTACCCCATACTGGAACGGCAGAAACGTTAAATTGTAGAAATAAAGCAACTATAGTTGCTGATGCTAACTTAACTATCTTGTTCATAATTTCAAAATTTACCTACTCTTTGCAAGGTTTTCGGCAATCCCTTCAAAAGCTATCGAGTGCGCACCACCAAACTTTCTACCCACAAAGTTAAGCACCAGCCAAATGCCAAACCTGTCCACTTCTCTCTTTTTATACCCAAAACCATACAGAAGTGTCCAAAACTGTCCAGCTCATTCGCCTTCAAATTGTTTTCGGATCGTTTCA
>CAYLPW010000179.1:0-10312 GCA_964385665.1 uncultured Saprospiraceae bacterium | reverse complement strand
CCAACAGCCAACAGCCAACAGCCAACAGCCAACAGCCAACAGCCAACAGCCAACAGCCAATTAAAACCGTCTCCGTCCACCGCCATATTCCATCGCTTCCCCTTTCCCAAATCCATAACTGAAACCTACAATCACGAAGCGACCGCGCAGCCCATAATTGTACGCAAAGAAGTCGTCTTGATTAATTTCGTTTTCAAAAATGCGAGAGGCAAACAAGTCGCGGACACTCAGACTGATGACCGCTTTTCCTTTCAACATTTTCTTACGCGCGCCTAAGTCGGCAAACAGAAAGTCATTGCGAATGCCTTGTACATTTTGTTCGGCAGATTGATAGTTGCCGATCAGTTCTAAGTCAATGCCCGCAGGAAGTTTGAACTTAGAGGTGATGCGCGAATTCCAAGCACTAGCGGCAAAATCAAACGAGCGTCCTTCCAATTCGCCCAAGCGGCTGAAATAGCGGTAGTTAAAATCGCCATTGAAACTCAACCATTTGCTGGGCGTGTATTTCGCATTCAATTCCAAACCAGTCGAGCGGTTTGTCCCAATATTGATGGGGCGACTGATATTGACATTGTCTTCAAAGAAAGAAATCCGTTCGACCACACCAGTCGTGTATCGATGATAGACCCCAAAATTAAAAGACGCTTGTTCTAGGATATAAATACCAGTCACTTCGTACGAGTCCGTGAATTCTGGTTGTAATTCAGGGTTTCCTTGACGAATATTGAAGTTGTTTCGGATGTTAAAAAATGGATTCAGCGACCACAAGCTAGGTCTGTCAATGCGTCGAGAATAGCCAGCTTGCATCGAAAAACGTTCGTTCACTTTATAGGATGTATGCAGGGTAGGGAAGAGGTTGGTATAGTTTTGAGTGTTGCGTTCATCGGTATTTTCTAGTAGCGTTTCTAAGTCGGTATTTTCTACGCGCAACCCAACTTTGACGCCCCAAAGATCGTCTTCATAAGCTCCCGTCGCGTACGCACCCAATACATCCTGATCGAAGTTGAAAATGTTGGTCAAACCTTCATCCAATACCCAAACATCATTTTTTAAATTGCTTACTGCAAAGTCATTGTCTGAATCTTGAATGATGTATTGTGCGCCAGCTTCTAGTGTGACTTGTTCGCTGAATGGTTTCGTATAATCGGCTTTAAATGTGTAAGTCGCTTGATTGAAATTGGTGCGTGTCTGTTGGTTGTCAGCAGCAAAGTCACCTAGAATATTGGTGTTGACGAAGTTGGAAGATTGATCTTTTCCGAAGAAATTACCTAACGCGCTGAATAAAAACGTGTGGTCTTCGCTATCTTCAAAATCCTTTTTGTACTGAAGTTCGTATTGAATTTTTGGATTGGTCGCTTCCGTTTCTTCCGTTCTGTTCCAGCGGTCGGTTACGATTCCATTTTCATCCGTTCGTGCAAAATCAAAGCTAGAGGGTTGATCTTCAATTTCATAAGCAAAGTAACCCGACAAGGTCAAAATATTGAGGTCGTTGATGATGTAGTCTGTGCCTAAAATGAGGTTATAAAAGTTCTCATTTCTAAACTCCGTACCTTCGCTTTCAATAGAAATACCAGTACTTAAATCCGTATTGATACTCTCTTCGATACGCGGTAATTCGCGGTAGCCAACGCCTAGCTGACTGAACAAATTGAACTTCTCCGTTCTTCGATTCAAACTCAACCCAATATTATGATTGTGCGGCACACCAGTATTGACGGTCACCGAACCATTGATGCCTTCCTTCTCTTCTTTTTTCAATACGATATTCAAGATACCACTTGTTCCACTCGCATCATATTTCGCGGAAGGATTGGTGATGACTTCGATGCGTTCGATCATATCAGCGGTGATCGTTCCTAGGGCATTGCCACCTTCACTCGCCAAAACAGAAGGCTTTCCATTGATCAAAATCTGCACGCCACTACTGCCTCTCAGACTAATTTGCCCTTCAATATCCACATTGACGGAAGGCACATTATTCAGTACTTCCAAGGCACTTGCGCCAGTACTACTCAAATCTTGTCCGACATTAAAGACGCGCTTATCCAACTTGAATTCTGTTTGTGATTTGTCCGCCCGAACGACCACTTCTTCCAGCCGTTCTGCGTCTTCTGCTAGTTCTATTTGACCCAAATCGACCTTGCCTTTTGTAGGTTCAAGATCAGCAATCGTTTTATTGATAAAGCCCAGAAAACCGACTTCGACGACGAACTGATTGGTATTGACTGTTACACTAAACTGACCTTCCAAATCGGTGGATGTTCCAGTCACCAATTGATCGGTACTCGGATTTAAAATTTTGATAGTCGCAAACTCTAAGGGTTGTTTAGAGCTTTGAGAAATGACTTGTCCGCTAATCGTGATCTTTTGGCTTTGTGCAAAAGCGGAGGTAAAAGAGAAAAGGAGCAGACCGCTCACTAGAGAGAGAATAGAGAATTTCATGTGTTTCGGATGATTTCAATTCAAAAAAAGGAATATTTCACTTCTTGTTCACGACAAAATAAGATCATTCTAATGTGTTTTGAAAAAATGATCGTTGAACAACAAAAGTAGGTGGGCGAACGACCATTTGACTCTATCGGTATCGGATGGTGCCTTGCGAAAATTGCGTCGTAGGATTTGTGTTGAGTAAAGCTTTGGAAGGCTTAAAGTTAAGAGCTATACCTTTTCGGGTTTAGCCGAAAAATCTATGTGTGCTAAATTTACAAAGCATTGTAAATCAAATAGCTATGTGCCTATGTGTTTCAAATTTGTGTAGTCCTCAAGGCTTGAAAATTATAACGATCAAGTCATCAACGTCGACGTTCGACCACCAACTTCCGTCGTTTAGCGACCAATATTTTCTGTTCTTTTCAGGAAGACGTATTTTTGCTTCATGCGGACTATATCTCATAAAGAAATTCTATTTCAAACCATTCTGCACATCATTGTTCTCTTCTTTTATGCTTATCATAAAGGGGACTCAATCGTGCGCGGTTACAAAATAGTTTTCTTCTTCAATTACATGATTGCGACTTCGCTCATTAGCTATGTGCTACTGCAACGCTATTTCTATACCAAACGCTACGCACAATTTGTTCTAGCTTTCGTCTGCATTGTGATTAGTGTCATCCTGATTGAAGAATTTGTATTGGAGCAAATCTATTTTCCAGATACGCGTGGGAGTAAATTCCTGTTTTATTATGGTCTAATGGACGTGCTGCCCATCATTACCATCTTATGTGGCTTTAAATTTGCCTGGGATGCATTGACCAAACAAAGCGAAGTCGAAAATTTACAACTCGTTATACAAGAGAGTGAACTCCAGTTTTTGAAGTCGCAAATCAATCCACATTTCCTATTCAATAACCTGAACAATCTCTATTCGTACGCTATTGAGCAGTCGCCAAAAACACCTCAGATCATTTTAGAATTGAGTTCCGTTTTGCGTTATATGCTGTACGATTGTCGATCGGAATATGTCGCATTGGATAAAGAAGTGGCTCATTTAGAACATTTTACACAATTGAGTGAGTTACAAATAGAAGACCGTGGCGTTATTAATTTTACGACTAGAAATATTCAAAGCAACTACCGCATCGCGCCCCTTATCTTAATAGTTTTCATCGAAAATGCGTTCAAACACAGTCAAGCGAGTCAAGCAAACAACATTCGCATTAATATTTCTATTGAGCTATCAACCCGTGGAGAATTAAAATTTCGCTGCCAAAATTCGTTTCGACCAATCAAAAACAACCAAAATCTAGCGAAAGGGATTGGATTAGAAAATGTGTGCAAACGATTAGATTTGTTGTATCCAAATACCCATCAGTTGGACATTCAAACCAACGATATGACCTACGATGTTCAGCTTACGCTACAACTCGAACGCTTATGAACTGTATCATCATCGAAGATCAGCCACCTGCGCAGCGTATCTTAAAAAAATACATAGACGATATGGGGTCGCTGGAACTGAAAGGCACATTTTCAGACACTTTAGAAGCGATGGCTTGTTTGAAAACGACCTCTATTGATTTGATGTTTCTAGACATTCATCTGCCTAAAATATCAGGTATTGATTTCTTGAAAAGTCTACCACACCCGCCACACGTGATTTTGACAACCGCTTTCCCGGATTATGCCTTGGAGAGCTATGAGTTAGATGTAGTCGATTATTTATTGAAGCCTTTTTCGTTCCAACGATTCGTGAAAGCGATTGCAAAAGTACCGACCGACACCACTACACCAACGCGTAACGAACTCTTCATCAAATCTGGCTACGAATACATCAAAATACCCATTTCAGACATTCTCTATATCAAGTCGGATGCAGATTATACCGAAATTTATCTCGACCATAAAAAGTATCTGTCTTCGGAATCGCTGCAACATTGGTTAGACTATTTACAGTCGTTTTCTTTTTATCGCATTCACAAATCCTATATCGTTCATCTACCTAAAATTGAAAAGATTTCAGGCAACCGCGTTTTCCTGCCGTCAGAGCATGTGTTGCCGATTGGGCGGGCGTATAAGGAGGAGTTTATGCGGTTGGTATAAATGTTGTCTGCTTCTTTTTTGCCGAAAAAAGAAGTAAAAGCCTGTCTGACGCGATCACCGAAAATTGTACCTTCGATGAAATTTACGCTAACTACTATAACGTCTATTGTTTTTTGGGGTCAGCGTATCGTATCGAAGGTACAACCTTCGACAATCCTAGTGTTGAAGCGCGTAATTCGTAATTCACTCCTAAGCCAGCAGTCGCTGATACGTACTTTTCAAGCGCGTTGGATGCACGCCTAACCAAAACAAAATGAACACCCAAAGATTGGACAAAGTAACCCAAACGTAAGAATGCTGCTCATACTTTCGGGCAGAGACCAAGGCATCGTGCGAGACAATTTTATAGTTTAAACCTGCTGCTTTTGCCCGTTTGGTAAAGTCAAAATCCTCCATGATGCACCATTCCGCATCAAAGCCATCTAGTTGTTCAAAATCCTCTTTGCGGATAAATAAGGTTTGATCGCCTCCACCAGAAAATAAACCATCGAAACGGGTAAAATAGGCGTTGATGCGCAGCAGCTTGTTAGGCGAATCAAACTGATAACTAAAACAGCCGAAGTCTACATCAGTGGCTAGGGTTTGCTCAATCGCTTCCAAGAAGTTGGGTGGTGGAAGGACATCGGCGTGAATGAAATAAAGAACGTCACCTTTCGCCGAAGCAGCAGCTCGATTCATCTGAACCGCTCGACTACAAGCCGCACAGTCGACCACTTTTGCTCCTACTTGAGCGGCATAAGTTGCTGTTTCATCGGTCGTCTGTTCACTATTCGCAATAATGATTTCGTGCAATCGCTCGTCTGAATGTTCCAATAAGTAGGGGAGGAGTCGCCTCAGATTTTGGATTTCATTCAGCGTCGGTATGATGATGCTTAATAACATGTAGCCGTTTTTTCAATTAAGTAGAGAGACAATAGATTTTAGACCTGCCTAGCTGTCGTCTATGGCAGGCAGGCGTTAGATATTAGACTGAATCCATAGATAGCCAACTACCTACCATTAGTCTATTCTTCCCACTCTTCTAATAAACTTTCGAAAAGTCAATTAATGCTTAATAAAGGCGGCGAAGTTCTCAATTTGAAAGGAGATATGAAAATCAAATACGAATAGTCACCCCGTGAATTTTCAGCTTGAAATAGGGAATGGCAACTATCCTGCTTTTTAGGCGCAACATTCACAGGGTGACTTACACAAATGCCAACTCCAATTTTCTTGTATCTTAGCCCGAAACAAAACGAACATGAACCTTAGCACACTCGACTGGTCGATTATCGTCGCTTTCTTCGCTGTTTCCTTGTTCATAGGATTAGCGGTCGCTCGCCGTTCTGGCAAAAACTCCGAAGAATTTTTTCTATCTGGTCGCAATATGCCGTGGTGGCTGCTAGGCGTGTCGATGGTAGCGACGACCTTCTCTGCCGATACACCCAATTTAGTCACTGGTCTCGTCCGTGAATCTGGTGTGGCTGGCAACTGGGGCTGGTGGGCGTTCTTGCTGACAGGAATGCTGACTGTGTTTGTGTTTGCGAAGTTGTGGCGACGCTCCATGGTCTTGACAGATGTGGAGTTCTATGAATTGCGTTATAGCGGAAAGATGGCGACCTTTCTGCGTGGGTTTCGCGCTTTGTATTTAGGCTTGGTGTTCAATGTTTTGGTGATGGGCGCAGTCTCCTTAGCTGCCGTGAAATTTGGGGAAGTCGTCCTCGGGATGCCAGGCTGGAAAACGCTCTTAATTGCTGGTTCTATTACCTTGTTGTATAGTACATTTGGAGGACTGAAAGCGGTCATTTTTACCGATTTCGTACAGTTCATCCTAGCGATGATTGGCTCTATTTGGGCGTGTATTTATTTGTTGAACTTGCCAGAAGTTGGTGGATTAGAAGCATTGTTAGCACACGAAAATGTTATCACGAAAACGAATATTCTACCTGACTTCTCCGACCCTAATATTTGGGTGCCAGTCTTAATTGTTCCCTTAGCCGTGCAGTGGTGGGCATCTTACTATCCTGGCGCAGAACCTGGTGGCGGTGGCTACATTGCCCAACGAATGTTTTCTGCTAAAGACGAAACCAATGCAATGGGTGCAACTTTATTGTTCAATATTGCGCATTACGCCCTTCGACCTTGGCCTTGGATTTTGATCGCCTTAGCTTCATTGGTCATTTTCCCAGAACTGGACGACATCCAAAATGTATTTACTACACTTTCCGAAGACAAAGTAGGACACGATGTTGCCTATCCTGCCATGTTGACATTGCTGCCTTCTGGCTTATTGGGTTTAGTCGCTGCTTCCCTCATTGGCGCATTCATGTCGACCATGTCCACACAAATGAACTTAGGAGCGTCCTATTTGGTCAACGACTTCTATCAACGCTTCGTCAATCCTGATGCAAATGAAAAGCAGCTGGTCAATATGGCACGACTGTTTACGGCGATTTCGGCGATTTTGGGATTAAGTTTAGGTCTGTTGTTAACCGATGCGACGCAGGCATTCAACTTGTTATTGTTACTCGGCGCTGGAACGGGTTTGATCTATATTTTGCGTTGGTTTTGGTGGCGCATTAGTGCGACAACAGAAGTGGTGGCTATGGTTGCCTCTCTTATTATTGCTACTTATTTCACCTTTTTCAATACAGCTTATGAAAACATGAGTACGCCCATTGATCATAGCTTGGAATCTTGGCAAACGATCATTATTGGCGCAGCTTTGACAACTATTATCTGGGTCATCGCTACCTTTATCACGCCCACTACGGATGACGAAACGCTCATTCGCTTCTATCAACGCATTCGCCCTGCTGGTGGTGGTTGGACTTATATCAAAGAGAAGGCAGTTACCCAAAATATTGTATTGGAAGACTCGAAGGAAAACTTACCGTTGCAGTTGACAGGTTTTGTTGTCGGTACGCTGACAGTTTATGCGGCTTTGTTTGCGACTGGTTCTTGGATATATCAAGAAACGTCGACGGCGATTGGTTTGACGGTGGCGACTGGCGTGGGGGGGGCTGCGTTGTTGTGGATTTGGCGGCGAGTGAATGAGTAATAGTGTTATAGACTCATCTTTTAAACCCACTGATTTGTTATCTAATACACTGTAAACTAAGTAAAGTAAGTTTTTTGTAATTCGTAACGATCAAACTTGTTTGGTACGTTCAACCTACTAAACAAGTTTAGCAGTTACGAGTACGATATGAAATTAACAGAAACTCAATTTACAGTACACTAATTTCAGGTAGCAAAAAATTATTAATAAGAGTAAGTCATGATGTCAGAGAAACCTAAATTCATCAATCCATATACCGATTTTGGATTTAAAAAGCTCTTTGGTGAGGAAGCCAATAAGGACTTACTGATCGACTTTCTCGATCAGTTGCTACCTAGTGAACGTCAAATCGAAAGTTTGTCCTTTAAAAATGTAGAGCAACAAGGCGATTTACCTATTGATCGAAAGGCAATATTTGACATTCATTGCACTGGAAAGAACGGCGAACGCTTTGTAGTGGAAATGCAAAAGGCGAAAATCAAGTATTTCAAAGATCGTTCGTTGTTTTACACCACTTTTCCTATTCGGGAACAAGCTGCACGTGGGAACTGGGATTTCCGTCTAGATCCTATCTACTATATTGCTATACTAGACTTTTTCTATGATGAAGAGCAAGAGAAAGCGAAGGTTCGTAGAGATGTGCAATTAATGGACAGAGACTGTGACGTCTTTTTTGATAACCTGCAGTATATCTTTCTGCAAATGCCTGCCTTCAATAAAAAGAAGGAGGAGCTAGTAACGCATTACGACAAATGGCTTTATTTTTTAAAACATTTAGAGAGTTTCGACGACATTCCTGATATTCTGCAAGAACCAGTATTCGAGAAAGCATTCAAGGTGGCTGAAATTGCTAATTTAAGTCCATCCGAATACGAAGTCTATCAAAAAAGCTTACTACAATATTGGGACATGGTCAATGTGATGAAAACGAAATATGAAGAAGGTGTAGAACAGGGTATTGAGCAAGGCATTGAGCAAGGCATTGAGCAAGGCATCGAACTGGTAGCTATGAGATGTTTCAAACAGGGAATGTCTGTGCAGGAAGTGATGACTATAACAGGTTTGTCAGCATCTCAGGTAGAAAGAGTAAGAGAGGGAATGGAGTAGACTGCTAATTCATATCGCCTTTGTATCTTTTGAAATTCAATAGATAACTACAGCTATTCCCTTCGTCGATAAAATTCCACCATTCGTAAAGTAAATGTCACCATCCACTCAACAGTGTTGCATCTTGCACCCATCAACACAACGATAGCGCAGTAAAGGCGTTTTGAAGGCTGTGTTCAAAAGTTCTAACCAACTAATTTTTTCAATCATCAATTTAGTAGATAAAATTTAATATGAAAAAAGTATTCAGTAGTGTATTAGCAGTATTGTTTTTATTCTCTGTTGCACAAGCACAAGATGTGACAGTCGATGACATCGTGGACAACTACCTAGAAAATATCGGTGGTGCAGAAGCGTGGAAAGAAGTGAAGTCCATGAAAATGACTGGTACAACAGCTACTCAAATGGGGGCATTCCCAATTGAAGTATTGAGTATGGAACCTAATATGACCAAAATTACAGTTGAAGTACAAGGCATGACCTTGATTCCAGCGGCTTTCGATGGCGAATCTGCTTGGGGCTTGAATCCATTTGGTGGCGATGTGAAACCTACAAAAATGCCAGATGAAGCAGCCACTGAAATGAAGAAGCAGCCGTTTGAGAGTGAATTCATTGACTATGCGAAAAAGGGAATCAAGCTAGAACTGTTAGGTGACAAAGAAATAGAAGGGACACCTACTTACGAGGTCAAAATGGTGACAGCAGAAGGTGACGAGAAGTTCTACTATTTCGATGTAGACAATTTTGTGCCAATTATGATGAAGCAAACAGCGAATACTGGCCCCATGAAAGGACAAGCAATGGAAACATATATGAGCGATTATCAAGAGGTAGAGGGCTTGATGATTCCCTTTTCTATGGAACAAAAAGCGGGCGAGCAAGTCATCATGGAAATGACAGCTGAAAAAATCGAATTGAATGTCGCTGACTTGAAGAAAGAGGCGTTTATGATGCCGAAAGGGGAGTAAGCTATTGGCTTTTAGCTTTTAGCTGTTGGCTATTCAGCGATTAGCTACAGTCAGCTATAGTAGCTAGAGTGGTTTACTACTTTCCTCAAGAAAAGAGATTGATTGACTTAGTGTTGGTCAATCTCTTTTTTTACATGCTTTGCGAAAGTTGAGCATGGACTGGTAGAAGAGCAGACTTTTGTAAAGCTATTCCCGATTTTGAATAATTTTGAGCAAAACAATTCAACTTTAAATTTTTATCAACCAATGAGAAGAATATTACTTAGCCTAGCAACCTGTATAGGCGCATTTTCCCTATTCGCACAATCCAACATCGCTTTCACAGACATCAGCGCACGCAACATCGGTCCTGCTGTCATGAGTGGACGGATTGCCGACGTGCAGGGCGTGGATAGCGAACCCAATACCTTATACATCGGTGCTGCCAATGGCGGTGTTTGGAAGACAGAGAATGCTGGAGCCAGTTTCCGTCCACTCTTCGACGAACATACACAATCTATCGGCGCGATCACGGTCGATCAGGCACATCCTGATACGATTTGGGTGGGCACTGGCGAAACATGGGTGCGTAATAGCGTCTCCGTAGGAGATGGCGTTTATGTCTCTACGAATGGCGGACAAACGTGGACACACAAAGGACTGAAAGACAGCGAACGCA
>CAYLPW010000178.1:0-10525 GCA_964385665.1 uncultured Saprospiraceae bacterium | reverse complement strand
GTACATTTAGTTTCTGATACCTGACTAAATAAAAAAGGACACTCCGATGTCGGAATGCCCTAAAAACAGTTTATACCTGGAGTGCATAGCTTTTACATTTTTCTTAGCACACCTCTTGATTGAACTTGGTCATCCTCATTTTCGTAGGTTTCGTGACCAACAGTTGATTTGTTTTCTGAAAAATGACTATTTGTGATTGCTGGATTGCATTTGCCGTTTTGTTCAGACGAGTAGATACTACCGCCTCTGATGTAGCCGATATTGTCCTCAAACGAACAACCACTGATGACTGGACTAGATTCTCCACCATTGCCACCGTAGTTCAAAATACCACCGCCATATGTTGCTTCATTTCTCGCCAACTTGCAGCCCTTGATGATTGGATTACAGATACCCATTCGGCTGTCATTGTAAATCGCACCGCCATCAATATCTGCTTTGTTGTTCACAAATTGGCAGTTAACGATACGTGGGCTACAATTACCTTCTAGTGCATAGTTGTAGATCGCACCACCGTTGCGTCCGTAGTTGCCATCAAAAATGCAGTTAGAGATTGTTGGATTGGATTTTCCTCCTTCACTATCATTGAATAGTGCGCCACCGCAGGTTTCCATATCGCCTTTTTTCCCAAGTCCGTTTGCTGATCCTTTCGTGAATGTAAAACCATCAATAACGGTAGAAGGGGAAGCTAATCGCGTATATAATATGGTGTAAGAATTATCATCTTGAGAAGCTACAGATCCGATCTCGCCGCTAAGTATCGTTTTATTCTGCACCCAGTCTCTTTGACTCACTGATGTTTCTGTACCTGCGAATCCGCCATACAACTTAACACCATCGAATACTTCAAAGTAAGCACGACGATCTTGTTTGTTGGGTACGTATGTTCCTGCTGCGACCCATACTTCTGTACCTGCGTTCGCATACTCTAATGCTTGTAGTAGATCGCCAGTAGCATTAGCCCAAGAAGAACCATTCCCCTGAGCACCCGCTTTGACGTACACTACCTGAGCTTGCACACTCGCGCAGACAAAACAAAAAAGACCAAATATAAGTGTAGAAATTTTCACGATAAACTTTAGTTTAACAGTTTTTAAAACTCGAATCGGTTCCGAACTGACTATGGCAATAGTAGTGTCAAGAACGGCTGTAAACCAAACTTAAATCATGTTCTAGTGAAAATAGAATTGCTTTAGGATACGGCAAACAATTCTATAAACCTCTTGTAACGAAAGAGGTGAGGATATATAAAAATAACTATAGGATGGATATAAAAGTATAATCTTCCGCAAATTTAGAAATACATTTCGGATCTAAAAATTTTTGGAGCGGAAAATTAATAAAATATATAACTTTTTCTAATATTTATCAATTGTACGGCTTTCCTATAGTAGTTATAGGAGAAAGTATAGGAGAAAAAGGCTATAGAAAAATTAAATTTGGTGATGTTGATTTCATTCACGTTTCAGGTCAAGACTTCACTTTAAGTAAGGTGAAATGCTGACTTTTTAAACTTCAGCGAACACGCCAGCTTTTAGCTCACCAAATTAATCAACACTCGATAATCATCAAATCGAGCATCCTCACTTTTCATTTCCAATAAATCCAACGACTCTTCTTCTAAATCGTAAGCTTCAAAAGCATCGGGTAGCAACGGCAAAGTCTGTTCACAACGAATCTCTACAAATCCTTTTTTCAGTTGTTGTTGTCGCCAAATATAAGTGGCTTGCATGCGCTGAGCAATTAAGTCGTGAACTTGCAAGCTAGTCAAATCGCCTTGTATCGGGTTGAGTTCGCTGAAAGCAGCATTGTCTCGCGCAATCATTTGTCCACGTTCAATGATGAAATAAGCAGTGTGTACGTATTCGGTTGTCTTGTTCAAAAGATGTGCGTACATGACTAACTGTAAATCTTCTTGATTTTTAATCATGCGCTCTCGATAACCTGAACCACGCCATTTCAAATCTACTACAGCAAATTCTTCCCCACGCGAAAGCACTAAATCAGCTTTACCTCGCAGTTCGCAAGCACCAAAATGCCCTTCTAGATTCATTTCCGTATCGTACACTGTCCAGCCATTTCGATGCAGACAATCAATTAAACTCCAAGCAGCATACTTGATACGGTTCAGAAAGTTGATTTTTTCTGGCTCTCGACCATACATTAATAGAGCTGCTCCTTCTTGACTGAACATGCGCTGTGCCTCATTGTCAATCCAGCTTTCGACCTGAAATTTTGTCCAGTGCGTCACGTCTTCTTCTTTCAATAGTCGCTCAAAAAATCGATGTGCCAAGTTGCCGAGCAAAGTCTGATCTTTAACCACACTGAGTATGGAAGACTTCTTCAAGCGCGATTTGTACTTGAATACCCACTGATATGGATAGTACAAACAGTTGTCTAGACTAGTATAGGTTTCTTTGTTTTCTGTTAGATAGTTCGCTAGTGTAGGTAGTTTGATGAAAGCATTTGGTGTACCCAATTGCTGTGTAGCTAGTTGACGGAAAGCTGGCAGCTGGAAGTGGGATGCCAATAACTGACACGTGGCTTCCTCTTCCAAATCTATGCTGATAGCCTCTACATTGGAAAAGGCAGCTTCTAAATCACTGTATAGGGGATGTTTTGCTACTTCTTTCCCACCTACTTGTTCTGGTACGACCAATATTAACTGTTCTTGCGCGTGTAAAACAGGTTGACGGCGTTGCCAAATCAAGCGTGCATTTTCTTCTTTTGGTGTGTCCAATACAACAGACCGATCGGCGAGGTATTGGCGTTCGGCTTGATACCAGCGCGAAAAGAAATGGTTGGGTTCTGCTTGCGTAAAATTCCACCAAATCAATTGATCGACTGGCTCTAAAAAAGCAGTGGCATGGTGAACAAATGGTGCATGACCTACCTCTTGTGCGCGAAAAACAACAGGCGAAGGTTCGTATATTGTCCGAATGATACGCTCTAGTTCTAGATAACTCAACTGCTGCTCTGGTAGTGTATGTAGTAGTTCCTCAATGCGTTTTGCCTGTTTACTTAATACGAGTAGCGATTTTTGTCGATTGCCACTTTCTTCAAAGATTTGAAAAGACCAGTCTTTTATGTATTGATACAATTCTATTACTTCTCCAATGGGAACACTACTGGATATTGGATAACGACTACGGCGAAACCAGAAGTTGTACTGCTGCCGAATTTCTCCCACTTTCAAGTGCGCATTGCCACTGGCTTTGGCATTGAGTTCATCAAAGTAAGAACCTATCGTGATGCGCCATCCTTCCCCATTAATGCCTGGCGACTGTGCCAACTGCTGTGCAATGCGATGTGCCAATTCTTCTTCTAGTGGTTTTACTTTCAAATTGACGAACTCCATGATTTTGGATGGGTCAATAGGTTCCCACAGAAAGGCAGGTGCCAACTTGATGATTTGCAATACGGGACGCGCCAAAGAAGCGGACAAAATTCCCATGCTCGGTAATCCCTCTTGAATGAGTGCATTGTCCAGAGTCCTGTTCTTTTCTGTCATCAACACATGTGGCTGCCACTGCTTATTTCGGCGCAGCAGACTCGCCAAAAAAGTAGCGGCATCGGTTTCCCGTTTACACCTTATTATGTGTAGGCTACCATCTACTTGGAATGTGTGTTCTGTTTTGGTAGAGCCATTGGCTAAGATTTGTTGAAAAATAGCTAGATCGGAAGTATCGTTTTTGGGAAGTTGCTCCTGCTGAGTGATGCGTGTTCCTTGTTCTTCCAATTGTTCGATCAACTCTTGCAAGTGCTTCATTAAAAGCGGACGCGGTTCTAATAAAACAATCTCTTGAATAGGGTTGCGGCGTGTTTTTAAATGAGCTAAGATCTGTACAAAACGATCTGAGAATCCTGGATACAAACCAATTTGGTTCTCTTGGCGTGGTTCCTCTGAACAGTCTTCTACGCAAGTGATTGCTTCTAATTCTGCAAATGTCTGTAGACGATTGGGAGCTGTTGGGTCTGCCTCACCTATCCATCCACTCAGCAATAGTTCGTCTCGTCGTGAGAGCATTTCTGTAGCAGTTGCCATTTGGTCTGCTTCAAAAGAGGCTCGGTAGAATGGGCTTGTAGCCTGTTCTATATGCGTCATCAAAATTTGGCGATACTGCTCAATGCGTAAGTGTTCTTGGTCGCTTTCGTACCCTTGAAATCCCCAGTGCGTCTCCAGTATTCGAAGCAAACGATGTGGTCCGGCGTAGCGAACACTACCCTGCACTTTTCGGTGTATCTGTACCTCTTCGTCTAGTCCTGCGCTATAGAAAATCCTCATGTAGAAACATATTGTTGCTTTTCAAAGGTAAACAATATTTAGAGATTGAGAAGTAGGAGAAAGAATTTGTAGCGCATCTGAACATTCCAGCTCCCTTATTTTTCTGAAGAACTCAGTTACAAACTATTTCTTCCTGTAACAATCTCTCCTATACTTTCCCCGTTTTACAGTAGTTTTGGGCGCACTTTCAACGCACCTTGTAGTTTTCCATGAATATTAAACGTGTAGACAATTGAAACAAGTGAAGCAATTATTAATGATCGGACTGATGTGCTGTACCGTATGGACTACGCAGGCGCAGCAAGGCTGGGAAGCAGGTGGCTGGATTGGTGCTTCCAATTATTTTGGAGACTTAAACACCAATTTTGATATGAGTTCGCCTGGTTTGGCAGCTGGTGTTCTGGCACGTTACAATTTTAATGAGCGCGTCGCTGTCCGTTTTGCTGGTAATTTTGGACAGATTGCAGGGGATGACGCCGACTCGAAGAACGACTTTGAGCGCGCTCGTAACTTAAATTTCCGTTCTAATGTGATTGATGGCTCGGTACAGTTGGAATTCAATTTCCTGTCGTATGTACATGGCAGCCGCGACCGATTTTTCACACCTTATCTAACGGCTGGAATTGTTGTTTTCAACTTTGAGCCAGAGACACAGTACCAAGGAGAGTGGGTTGAGTTGCGACCGCTAGGAACGGAAGGGCAGTTTAGAGGAGAGGAGTATTTTAGTACGCAGATGGGGTTTGGGTATGGAGGTGGTGTAAAAGTATCGCTCGGGTATGAGTGGAGTTTGAATATTCACGTTGATGGTCGATGGTTATTCACAGACTATTTGGATGATGTCAGTACAGTTTACGCGGATGCTGGCGATATAGAAAACTTGCGGGGGGAGACGGCAGCGATCTTGAGCAATCGGGCGATCGATATTCCTGGTGTGGAAGCTGATTTTTCACCTGGTCGGCAGCGTGGCAATGAATTTAACAATGATACATACGTGTTTGCTGGCATAGGCATCACTTACTACTTTGGCGATTTGCGGTGTCCGAAAGTGTCTCGAAAAAATTAAAGTATGCAATTTCGACGGTCTTGGGGTGGACTGCTCTTTGTATTTTTGCTACAAACATCAAGTTGGGCGCAGATTGGGGGCAATGACCTATATGAGTTTTTAATGCTACCGACTTCAGCACGTGTCACCGCATTGGGCGATCATGTACTGACTGTCCAGGATGAGGAAGTCACTTTAGCCTATCAAAATCCAGCTTTGCTTAATCCTCAAATGCATCAGCACATCTCCTTCAACCAAAACTTTCACCTATCTGGTATTGCTTTTGGTTATGCAGGCTATGGGCATTACGCAAAAAAGTGGGACGCGACTTGGCACACTGGACTGCAATACATTCAATATGGTGAGTTTCAGCGTAGTGATGAGTTTGGCAATCGAGAAGGTACATTCAAAGCAGCTGAATATGCTTGGACAGTAGGTGTAGGGAAACAACTGTATGAAAAGCTTTCCGTAGGCGTCAATGCTCGACTCATTTCTTCTCAACTAGAAACGTACCAATCCTATGGCTGGAGTGCAGATGTAGGCGCTACCTATCAAGACACGGCTAGTCAGTTTACAGCAAGTCTCGTCATTCGACATTTAGGAACACCGATTACTCACTATACGGATAGGCGCGGCGAGGGTTTGCCCACAGAAAGCCAATTGGCTATTGCGAAACGCTTGCGTTATCTGCCATTACGTATTGGGGTGACGTATCGTTATTTGAATCGCTGGAATATCTTATATGACGATCCCACTACACGTGAACCCACTTCTATTTTTGACAATTTGAATGCAGCTGAAAGTGGTAGTCCGTTCTTCGACAATCTGTCTCGGCACTTCATTTTCAGTGGTGAGTTTCTATTTGGGCGCAATGAAAATTTTAGAGTTCGAGCCGCTTACAATGTACTGCGTGCGCGTGAGATGAAGGTCAACAACCTACGCAGCTTAGGAGGTTTTTCTTTCGGTCTAGGCATGAAAGTCAATCGCTTTCGCGTCGATTATGGACACAGCGTTTATCATTTGGCAGGCGGCAATCATCATTTGAGTTTATCGACTTCGTTGCAGGAGTTTAAGTAAATAAAACTATGTACAAGTACTTATTGATCGCTAGTCTGTGCTTCCTGTCTTGTCAACAGCAAGACCCACTCTCCACTATTCCGCTCTCCGAAGAAAAGCTAATTGAAGTACTAACAGATGCTTATCTAGCGGAAGCAGCTATCTTAAACTACACTCCTGATTTGAAGGACAGTCTATCCGACCATTTTTACCAACAAGTCTATAAAATACATCAGGTGAGTGAAGCAGACTACCAATTAAGTCTTGCCATTGTTAAGCAGTATCCTGAAATTATGGATAGTTTGTACACAAAAATCAATGCTCGACTTCTAGAGTTGGAGGACGGATCGTCTAAAGTAGGAACAGAGTCAAACATGGATTAAGGCATACGTTTTTTCTTCTTCAAATACTCATAGTGGCTTTGATCTTGTTTGGACTTAATAACTAAAGGCGTAGGAAATTCGCCGAGTCGCTGCCGAGCTTTTTTCATCGCATTACGCATTTTTTCCAATTGATCGGGATAAACAGTAGCCAGATTGATGGACTCCGTAGGGTCTTCTTTTAAGTTGAATAACAGCACATCGTGTGGTGCTACATCCTTCATCCACGGATAGTATTTGTGTCCCTCGTAAGGTCGTTTGATCTTCCAGTCACCTAGACGGTAGGCTTGCAGAGTATATTGGCTGTCCATGTTGAAAAAGAAAACTTCCTCGCTCTCTTGTTCCGCATTGCCCAATAGCACTTGACTCATATCCTCGCCATCGTATGCTCTATCATTCGGTAATTTGACATCAGCAAACGCAGCAATCGTTGGCATCCAATCCGTCATCACAGCCGCTTTCTCATAGACTTTACCTGCTGGCAGTTTTCCTGTCCACATCGCTAAAGTCGGTACGCGCATACCGCCATCGAAGGTAAACTGTTTGCCCTCTCGCAACTGACCAGCCGAACCGCCATGCTCTTCCATAACAAGCCAAGGGCCATTGTCGCTAGAAAAAATGACGAGCGTATTCTCCAATAGGTTGTGTTGCTCCAATTTCTTCAAAATTTCTCCTGTACTCCAATCCATTTCTTGAATCACGTCACCGTAGAGTCCTCTTTCAGATGTGCCTTCAAATTCTGGAGACGCATAAATGGGGACGTGTGGCATCGAATGGGCTAAATACAAAAAGAAAGGACGGGTATGTTGTTCCTCGATGAACTGTACTGCTTCACGCGTGTAGGTTTTTGTGGTGTAATGCTGATCGACCTGAAAGCTATCAACTTCATTGTTTTTTAGATAAACGACACTCTCCATATCGTTGCTGTACGGAATACCATAGTAGTAGTCGAAGCCTCGCTGTGTAGGTAAATATTGATAGTGATGCCCCAAATGCCACTTCCCAATGTGTGCTGTGGTATACTTCTTCTGCTTCAACAAGTCAGCGAGTGTAATTTCGTCGGTTGGCATGCCTGTGAAACTTTCCGGAAAAAAGACACTGTGAACGCCCATACGCTGCGGCAATCGTCCAGTCAACAGCGCAGCACGAGAAGGACTACAAACTGGCGAAGCCGAGTAAAAATCAGTGAATTTGATGCCTTCTTTGGCGAGTC
The DNA here is from genome assembly GCA_964385665.1 of uncultured Saprospiraceae bacterium. Classification (GTDB taxonomy): domain Bacteria; phylum Bacteroidota; class Bacteroidia; order Chitinophagales; family Saprospiraceae; genus JAAUTG01. The sequence goes on along the minus strand of CAYLPW010000178.1, from coordinate 2,549 downwards.
GATCAATGTTGGGTGTGGCAATGTCGGTTGCGCCAAAACAGGAAAGATCGCCATAGCCTAAATCGTCGGCGTAGATGATGATGACGTTGGGGGCAGAATTTTGAGCAATACTTATCTGAAGTCCCAGAAGGAAGATAAAATAGAGGCAAAAGTGGCGGTTCATGTTAGCTTCATTTATTCTCAAAAATATAGATCGCGCGAGATGTCAGGCATTTTTGAAATGACTGACATCAGACGTGTCAATAAAAGAAATAAAAAATATCCATTTTTCAGTAACCATTCCCAATAAAACGGATAATCATTATCGGACGCACCAAACACTATTACTCAAGATCATGACCGACGAACAGTTGATGCAGCAAGTACAGCAGGGCAAAAGTGCAGCACTGGGAACACTATTTGAGCGGTATCAGCACCCCTTGTTCAACTACTTTATGCGCATGACTTGGGATCGTCCATTGAGTGAAGACTTGACACAAGAAACGTTTGAACGCATTTGGAAATACAGAAACACCTTTCAGCCACAACGCTCCTACAAAGCTTGGTTGTATCAAGTCGCTCGCAATGTATGTGTGAAACAACTGAATCGCTCCAAACGAATGCCAATACAAACATTGGAAAACTGGCAAGAACCAACCGCTGGAACGACTGTGAGTGAGCAACTCCAACAAACAGAAACGCTCCAACAACTGCATCAAGCACTCAATCAGTTGTCTGATGACCACCGAGAAGTGCTGCTGTTGACACGCTATACTGATATGAAGTATGCCGAAGTAGCAGAAACATTAGGCTGCTCTGTGAGTGCCGTCAAAGTACGAGTGTTCAGAGCAACCGAACAGCTGAGAAAGCAGTTTTTTAGAATGGAAAACCGATGAACATGGAAGAATTATTATTGGACTATATCGAAGGGCAACTTTCGGAAACGGAGATGAAACGAGTGGAGACCATGTTGAAAGAACAGACTGGTCTGCGACAGAAATTGGCAGATATGCAGCGACTACAACAGTTGATGCAGTCAGATATTTCGCTGCCACCTAGCGAGGCTTCCACGATTCGATTCAGACAGTGGCTACCAGAAGAAGCAGCACCTCCAAAGTTACAGGTACGCTTTAGGAGTTGGAACAAGTCATGGGCGGTGGCTGCCAGTGTTTTATTGGTATTGAGTATCGCGTTTCTTATCCACAATCAGCAGCAGATGAGTCAGATGCAACAAGAACTTTTTGCTCAACGTCAAATGATGCTAGACCTACTGACACAAGAATCGGTGAGCGGTCGAGTACAAGCGGTGCATTTGGCAATGGATGTGCCACAAGTAGATGAAGATTTGCTGAATACGCTGGGCAAAGTCCTACAAAGTGACCAAAACGCGACCGTTCAACTGACGGCTATAGATGCACTCCGACAGTCTGCCGATGAACCCAAAGCGCGCCAGATATTATTGACTACGCTAGAGGACGAAAACCAAAGTGCAATTGTAAAAATTGCAATCATTCAAGCTTTGCTACAACTCGACGAACGTGACCTTATTCCCAAACTACACCAATTAATTAATCACCCGATGGCAGCGCAACCCGTCAAAGATGAGGCTTATCATGCCCTTATTCAGATGGGTGAGCCGCTTTGATTAGAGATATTAGACGGTAGACATTAGATGTTAGACTACTGAACATATCTACTCAATTCCTTTGACCGACTCAACCTGTCATCACTTTTAATAAAAAATTACTAAATTATGTATGATAAATTATTTTTATCGGTTGTCACTTTTCTACTGACGACAAGCGTTTATGCCCAAACAAAAGGCACATACGAAATCAGTAAAAGTAGAGGCACAATCCACGTAGAAGGCATCAACGACTTGGAAGTAGAAGGCTACGATGGCAATAAGATCATCATCACAGCTAAGTCTTACAAAGAGAAAGACAACACCCGAGCTGCAGGATTGAGCGCCATCAACTCAAAAGGGGCGAAGGACAATACTGGTATTGGTTTGAGTGTAACAGAAGACAATGGAGTGACCATCATCACACCTATCGTCAAACACTCGGGCGACTACGTCATGAAAGTGCCGAAGGGCATGGCTATTGGTTTTAGTCATTCTACTTACAACATGAAGAAAGTGTATATGCACGGGCTGACTGGAGAGATAACAGTCGATCTCAATTACGGTTCTGTTGAACTAAAAGAGGTCAGTGGTCCCCTTTCGGTCAACACCGTCTACGGTAAAATAGAAGCAGTGCTAACCTCTGCTAATACCACTTCGCCAAGTACCCTCTATTCCGTCTACGGTTTGGTGGATGTTACGCTACCAAGCAGTACGAAAGCAGATATTCATCTTTCCTCCTCTTACGGTAATATGTTGACGGATTTTGACATCACTGTTCCTGCCAATAGCAAAATTTCTTCGTCCGAAGTACGCGGAACGATCAATGGCGGCGGCACAGAATGGCGCATCAATTCGACCTATCAGAATATTTATCTTCGTAAGGGGTGAGAGAGTGTGAGAGTGTGAGAGTGTGAGAGTGTGAGAGTGAACATTTACTAATTTC
>CAYLPW010000177.1:0-10576 GCA_964385665.1 uncultured Saprospiraceae bacterium | reverse complement strand
GGTGTTGCCATGATGATGCCATCAATGTCTTTGTTTTCGAGCAGTTTACGGATGTCTTTTTCTCCTTTTGGTTTTTTGCCTTGTATATCGCTTATCTGCGTAACCGCTTTATCTATGTACCGTTGGTCAACATCACAGATGTAAGCAATCTCTGTATTTTTCATTTTCAAGGCGGCTTTGGCTAATGCTAATCCCCGACTACGCACGCCCATGACAGCGAGTACCAGCTTTTCGTTGGGCGAACCATTTTTGAAGATGGTAAAGGGCTGAACACCTACCGCGACTCCAGCGACAGAGCTTGTTTTTAAAAAGTTTCTTCGTTTCATTTTGAATTCGATTAGAATAAGTTGTGAATGGATGTTTTAAAGTCAGCAATGGAAATTGATGAGGCTCACGTCCGATTTTGTGTACGAGTGAAGATAAATATTTTGAACTGATAAGTGATAACGTTAGCCATTTCTCATTAAAATTAATCGGTGTGTTGAGTTATTCCAAGTTGCTTTTCCTATCTTAATCGCCACATTAATGAAGACGACAAAATGAAACGACTATTTACTCTTTCTATTAGTCTATGCTTATCCATATTGCTCTCTGCTCAAATTAAAGAAGAGCTAACCACCTTGAAAACCTATCCTTTCTCTGATCCCAATCCGATTCCTATTTTAGAAAGCAACGCCAAAATTTATCCTTATCACAAGTTTGAAGGCTATGCTGTAGAAGGGACACCTAAAGAGTGGAAAACGATTCATTTGGAGAACGACTACATCGAACTATGGGTACTGCCAGAAGTCGGTGGAAAAGTGTGGGGAGCTCGCGACAAACGAACAGGCAAAGAGTTTATTTATCGAAATGAGGTAATGAAGTTTCGCAACATCGCCATGCGTGGGCCTTGGACATCGGGTGGCATTGAGTTTAATTTTGGAATTATCGGACATACGCCAGCTACTGCGACACCTGTCGATTACGTTATTGAAGAGGAGGAAGACGGAAGTGTAAGTTGTATTGTCGGTACAATGGATTTGCCCTCTCGAACACAATGGCGCGTACGAATTCGCCTGCCAAAAGATAAAGCTTACTTTGAAACCGAAGCCCTTTGGTACAATCCTACACCAACACAACAAGCCTACTACAACTGGATGACCGCAGCAGCTAAAGCAGCCGACGATTTACAATTCTACTGCCCAGGTGATGCGTACGTCAAGCATAGCGGCGAACCACGACCGTATCCGATGGAATACGGAAGAGATATTTCCAAGTATAGCGAAAACGACTTTACTGGCAGCAAATCCTATCATGTCGTAGGCGAGTACAATGATTTTTTTGGTGGGTACTACCAGGATGATGACAGTGGATTTGGACACTGGTCGCGTTACGAAGAAATGCCAGGACAAAAACTGTGGATTTGGGCATTGTCACGGCAAGGTGGAATCTGGGAAGACTTGCTAACGGATACCGATGGACAGTACATCGAATTTCAAGCAGGACGCCTATTCGATCAATATTTTCCTGGTGAAAAGAATCCTATTTCGCAGGCTGCTTTCCCAGCGCACGCTACCGATCAGTGGCAGGAACGGTGGTTTCCAGTGCTAGATATTGGTGGCTTGAGTGAGGTGTCGCCAAAGGGAATTTTACACGCAGAACGACAAGGCGAATGGTTACATTTTGGTATTCAGGCATTAGAAGAATCGAATGGACGCATCAAAATATACAGCGGAAAAGAGGAAGTTTATAATCAAAATATGAGCCTTCTACCTTTAGAAGTAGCAAAAGACAGCGTGTTGGTGCAGGAAGATTGGAACATAGCGGTTTCAGATATGGATTTGTCGTTAAATAGTGACCCAAGTGATTTATTGATTGAGCGTCCTTTTACTCCTAGTCCAATTCAGGAGATTTCAACTTTTGAAGAACAATTCCGCGCTGGCGTAGAAGCCAAAGAATACCGCAACTACGCAAAGGCGGAGGAGTTACTAAATGTGGCTTTATCAGAAAATCCAACCCATCTGGAAGCTCTAGCGCATTTAGCAGAACTTCATTATTGGAAAGCGGAGTACGAGAAAGGGCTGGAGTTGACTTTGAGTGCCTTACAAATTGATACCTATCATCCATTTGCTAACTACATTGGAGGTATTTTATACCAAGCTAAAAAGGACTATTTAAACGCAAAAGAAATGCTAGGTTGGGCAGCGCGTTCTCTAGAATATCGGTCGGCTGCTTACGCGCTAATGGCAGAAATGGAATTGGCAGAAAACAACACAGACGAAGCGATCTATTACGCTCAGAAATCCTTGAATTTCAATCGCTTCAATGTGGTTGCTTTGGAGGTCATGATTGTAGCGAATCGCTTGAATGAAAACGAAGAACAACAGCGTTTTCACATAGAAGAATTACTCACCTTAGATCCACTTTCTCATTTTGGACGCTATGAGAATTACTTGCTTCAAAATATTGATTATCAATCATTTATTCAAAATGAATTTCCAGAACAAAGCTATCTAGAATTAGCACTGCGCTACTCGAAAATGAATCGCATGGATGAAGCTGTTCGGGTATTAAAAGACACTCCTGAACACCCACTGCTACAACTTTGGATCGCTTATCTTCAACAGGATGAGAACGCTCTTTCTGCTATCGAGAAAACAAGTGTAGAATTTGTTTTTCCCTATCGGAACGAAACCTTGGAGGCACTCGCCTGGGCGAATAGTCAATCGGATCATTGGGCATGGGATTATTATTTAGGACTGATGCTGTGGAATAAAAATAGAGCAGAGGAAGCCCTGCCTTATTGGGAGCAAATTAGCAATCAACCAGAATCACACGTAGTCTATTCGGCTCGTGCTGCTTTTTTGGAACAGCAAAATCAGTCTCCACAAGCTGACTTAGAAAAGGCAGTCGAATTGGGAAATAATCGTTTCTCAACGCATCAGCGACTCATTCAGTATGCACAAAAACAAAATGACTTTTCCACTGCTTTGGCACACAGCAAAATTGCGCTTTCAAAATTTCCTGACAACTACGCAATCGCTATGCTACACGTGAAAAATTTGATTCACAGCGAGGACTACGCAGCAGCGATTGATTTATTGAACAGGACGAATGTGCTACCTTTTGAAGGGGCATCCGAAGGACGGCAGCTCTATGAGCAAGCGCACTACGGACAAGCCATGAATTTGATGGAACAGGAAAAATATGAGGAAGCGACCCAAACGCTTTTGGCAGCGAAAGAATGGAAAGAAAACCTAGGTGTCGGCAAGCCTTATGATCCTGATGAGCGAATGGTGAATTATCTCTTGTATCAAATTGCTAAACAAGAAAAATCGAAGTTGACTACATTAGAATCTTACCAATCGAAAGTGATAGAATACACGAAAAACTTCCCACAAAAAAATAGTTACGCCACCGCGTTAGCCTTGGCGTTGATGTTAGAACGAGAGCGCAGTGATTTCATTATTCGACATTATCCAACTATCGAACAGCTACCTACCAATCTAAAAAGAGCCGTCCAGAAAAGTTTAAACATGAAAAGGACAGAAGAGAGTTCACTTACTGAGGTATTGATCAATCGAGCTTTAAATATGCGGTAAATCAATCTAAAACAATTGGACTGGGTTCTTCTGAAATCTGAGGATCGGGTGGGGGAGCAGGTTTTAGGTCATCAAATAAAATTTGAGAGCCAGTTCCTACACCAATCACGGTGCGGATAGCGTCTTCTGGTTTCACATCCGTAAAAACAATCTTTTCCTTTTTGACATGAAAAACAAAGCCATTGGTGGGATTCGGCGCGGTAGGAACGAAAACGGTATACAATCCATTGGCGTGTTCCTGCGTCACAAATCCAGTCATTAAACTACCAAACACTTCTATCAGGACGACCTGAGAGAAAGAACTTTCTTTTTTCCCAAAAAACTGCTGAACGGTTTGCTGAATGGTCGAGTAGAAGGGAAGTTGAGCTAGATAATTTTTGTCGAAATAAATAAATAATTCTCGCCCTGAACGTGTACGTATGAACAAACCCACTAAAAAACACAGGAGAACAACGATGATGAACGCGAGTACGTTGGCAATGAAAGGTGCCATGTCTCCACTCGAAAAAATCAATGCGATAGGACCGATCAGCCCAGCAATGATACGAAGTACAAAGTTGATGACGACGAGAAAAAGGACAATAGGTAGTAATACTAATACGCCCCCCAGCATCGTGGTGACAAAGAAATCTTTAAACGTGGAACCCATGCCACGCTGCTTCATATTTCTCAGCCAATGCTTTCGCTTCTTATCTTCATTGACCATAGATCAGTATCATCTTAAATACGAAAAAAGAGTTACTATAGCGAAACGGAAAATAGGAGAAGTTGTTCTTTTTGGATTTGGCGGAACTAGATTTGGGTGAATTATTTCTGGTAGGTTTGGTAACCTTCTCGTTCCAGTCGCTCGTATTTTTTAGCTACCCCATCAGCTAAGTTTGCTTTGTACTGAATTAGTTTTTGTTGCAAGTCATCATCTCCTACCGAAAGTATTTGAATAGCTAATAAGCCAGCATTTTTGGCAGCATTCAAAGCAACAGTGGCTACTGGCACACCGTTAGGCATTTGCAGAATAGACAGCATCGAATCCCAGCCATCAATGGAATTGGAGGATTTAATGGGCACACCAATAATAGGAAGTGGCGACAAGGAAGCAACCATACCGGGTAGATGAGCCGCACCGCCAGCTCCAGCTATGATGACTTTGATGCCACGGGTATGAGCGGTCTTGGCAAAATCGAACAGCCGTTCTGGTGTACGATGTGCAGAAACAATGGTCAACTCGAAAGGAACATCGAATTCTGTTAAAATATCGGCAGCTTGACGCATGATGGGCAAATCGGAATCTGATCCCATAATAATGCTGATGTGTGGTTGCATAGACAATGAACAATTAACGGTGAGCAATGAGCAATGAACTCAGCTTTATCATTTCGATATGCGTTATTGCTGTAATTCGATGAGATGGCTTTGAAAGATCAGGACGAATAAATATCTTTCATTTCTTCTTCCAAGGCTTCTCGCTCTATTTTTCGCTTCAAATGATAATAGGTTTCCACTTGTGAGCGAATAGAAATATCAGAAATTAGTTTGTGATAGGTATTCGACTGATCTTTGTCCAGAATACGTGCTTTCGTGTTATCGTTCAGTTGAATATCAATGTACTCTTTTACTTCTTTTTTCAATTGCTCATCGTAGATCGGGAATGTGGCTTCAATACGATGACTTAAATTCCGCACCATCCAGTCGGCGGATGACATAAAGATGTCTTCATCGCCTTGGTTGTGAAAAATGAATACACGCGCATGCTCTAAATAGCGATCCACAATACTAATGGCTTCTATGTTTTCACTCCAGCCTTTCAGTTGCGGTATGAGGGAGCAAATACCTCGGATGATGAGTTGGATAGTCACACCTGCTTGACTGGCTTCATACAGTTTAGCGATCATTTCCTTGTCTTGCAGACTATTCATTTTAAGAATGATCTTAGCAGGTTGTCCAGCTTGTGCGAAGGTAATTTCACGGTCGATAAGCTCATGTAATCTTGCACGCAGATTGAACTGCCCAATTAGTAGATGGTCGAACTCAGGAGCTTCCAACGTTTCTAGATAAGAGAACAGACGTGCAACTTCCACTGTGATACGCTTATCCGCCGTAAAGAACCCAAAATCGCTATAAATTTTGGCGGTGACTTCGTGGAAGTTACCAGTGCTTAGATAAGTGTAGAATTTATACGAATCCCCTTCCTTGCGCCGCACCAGACCTAGTTTAGAATGCACCTTTACACCTGGGAAACTGTAGCGCACTTGCACGCCTGCGGCTTCTAGTTTTTCGCCCCATCGAAGGTTGGCTTCTTCATCAAATCGTGCTTTGACTTCAATAAAAACAGATACCTGTTTGCCCATGTTTACGGCTTCCATCAGCGCATTCATGATGCGTGACTTTCGAGCTACTCTGTATTGCGTGATCTTGATGTGTGTGACATCGGGATCGTGAGCGGCTGCTTCAAAAAAGCGCACCACGGACTCGTAGGAGTAATAGGGGAAATAAAGCAAATGGTCGCGTTCCGCTAAGACATCAAATAGGTTCTCTTCTGCTTCTTCTATGGGTGAATAGGTCAATCTCGGCAAAGGTGTATTGAGTAGATGTGACTTACCGAAGTCGGGAAAACTGAAAAAATCAAAATTATTGTGATAGCGACCCTCTTGGAAAATATCATAGCGTTGTAGATGGAAAGTATGACTTAAGAAGTCCAGTAAGGCTTTCGGCATAGAACGGTCATAGACAAATCGAGAAGTCACACCTACCTCTCGCTTCGTAATGCTCTCCTTGATTTTCTCGATCAAATCGCCTGAAAACTCATCGTCGATATACAGTTCGGCATCACGTGTTAGCTTAATAGAATACGTATCAACGATGTCATAGCCAGGAAACATGGAAGAAATGCTATATCGAACAATATCGTCCAAGAAGATAAGATCGTGTTTTCCCTCAGGCGAAGGCAGTTCCACAAAACGCGGCAAGTATCTAGTGGGTATATTGACAATGGCGTAGACTGGCTGCTTTTTACTATCTGTTTTGTCCGTCATCCAGATACTCAAATACAGCGAATCGTTATTGAGAAATGGGCGAATCTTGTCCTTAACCAATAGAACAGGCTGTACATAGGGTAGCATTTGATCCTGAAAATAATCATTGACAAACTCTTCTTGTTCCTTGTTCAGGTCTAAGCGGCGAAGCAATTCGATGTTATGCTGATCCAGCTCTCGCACAATTTTCTCCTCCACAATATACGTGAACTCCTCCTGATGATCTTTCAGAATACGCTGAATGGTTTTGATGACTTCTTTGGGGTCGAATTCGACCTTGCTACGCGTTTTTTTGCTAGAACGCAATAGATAACGTTGGTTGGCAATGCGGACTTTGAAAAATTCGCTCAGGTTAGAGGAATAGATCGCTAGAAACTTGATACGTTCCAGAAGTGGCACAGCTGGATCTTTCGCTTCCTGTAGTACTCTATAATTAAAGGATAACCAGCTAATATCCCGATGGATATAAGGAATTTCTTGATCTTTAAATGTAACTGTTTGTCCAATAGATGCCATAAAAGGGCGATTTATTCGTTAACTGTTGGCTAATCTGGTGATTGACGGGGAATAACTCATAATCCATAACCTAATCTATAATCTTCAAACTCATGTCTAAACCGACTGCTGAATGCGTCAACGCACCTACTGAAACGTAGTCGACACCACTCAGAGCTACTTTACGAATCGTGTGAATATTGACACCACCTGAAGCTTCCGTTTCAAACTGCTTATCGACGATAGCTACAGCTTCGTGTAACAAAGGCAATTCGAAGTTATCCAACATGATGCGTGTAATCTGACCGACTTCTAAAGCTTCGTACAACTGCACTAAATTGGCAACTTCTAACGTAACGGGAAGGGCTAATCCAGTCTCTTTCTGGTAAGCAGCCACTTGCTCCACCGCCTGTTTGATGCTTCCACATGCCTTGATATGGTTGTCTTTAATCATAATCCAATCATAGAGACCGTAGCGGTAGTTGGAAGCACCGCCTAAACGTACCGCCCATTTCTCTAAAAATCGAATCAGTGGTGTTGTTTTTCGCGTATCCAAAAGCGTGACAGGCAAATCCTCTACTTCAAACTTAAAACGGTTACTCAGTGTCGCGATTCCACTCATCCGCTGCATGGAATTAAGTACCAGGCGTTCTGCCATCAGCAGCGCACGTGTATTCGCCTCTACTTCAAAAGCAATATCTCCCACTGAAATAGGTGAACCATCCTGCAAGTGAATCTGAATCGTTGAGCTAGGGTCGACTTTTTTGAAAATGCGTTCTGCCAAGCCAATACCTGCTAGTACACCAGGCTCTTTGATGAGTAGTTTAGCTGTACTTCTGTCATCAGGTTGAATACAAGCTCTAGAAGTATGATCGCCGTCGCCTACATCTTCTCGAAGTGCATGCTCAATAAACTCAGTGATCCAAAGTTCTTGTTTAGGTGATAAGGTATCTGTCATAGCAATCGAAAAATTGTACGAAGTTGTGTTAGTGGTGGAGGAGAACTAGTTTGGCTAAATAGTATAGACAAGGACAGTGAATGACTGTACAATGTTTTACCACACCTCAATATAAGGAGGCAAAAGTAGTAAAATTCCAATGGTAGCAATAAAATACACAACTCAACTACTAGGAGGAATCAGTTACGGTGGTCAGCCACTCAAAATTAATGGATAGAATCGTAGTGGAATGGAAAAAAGAGAGTTGTGTATTAATGTAGCGGACAGAATAGTCGAGTATGTAAATTTTAGAGGGCTATGCCAGTCGTATCATTGAGAAACAGTCTGTACTCAAAGATAAAAGATGATGGAAGGAAGCATAGAAATGCTAGGATGAATAGGAAGACTGCTTCTGAGCAGCTAACGATTTACGAATCGACTTCGCTTTATTAGTTGCTCTTTCCTTGTCGTCCTTAGAAAGCGTGTTCCTGATTTCATCGTGTCGCGTTTCATTCGCCCACATATATAAACCCATCCACTCTTTGACTCTATTTTTGTTTGTACCCATAATAAGCTTTGTTGCCTATCAAAGTACGACTAATGGTGAGTCAATTCCTAGTATCCTATACTTTCAGAGGTGTGAATTCTTGAAGGCACACAATAAAGCATGTTAACTAAGAGAAGTGGCTCTTTTATAATAGGTGTTTTGGCGTATCCGACTATTGATTAATGGGCATTTCAGGAAAGTGTGCTTGTACAATAGTCATTAGCTTATCTTTAGTGAGTGGTTTGGACAGGAAGTGTTCAACGATCCCATATCGTTCCGCTTTCTCTCGATCAATAGCACTTCGAGAAGTGGTGAGCATACAAATAATAAAGTTGGCTTTTTGCGCAGATGTTAATTTTTCGTACTCCTCCAAAAACTCCCATCCATCCATACCAGGCATATTGATGTCCAAAAAAATGAGATCAGGGCGCGATTGAGTTTTAAGGTAATGTAAGGCATCCGTAGCGCGATACATGACCACTACTTCGTCTGTGATATTACATTTGTTGATAATCCGCTGATGGATAAAATTATCCGCCTCGGAGTCATCGATCAGCATAATTTTATTCAACTTTTCCATGTGTATTATTTTGTTTAAAATATATGACAATTACTCCTCCAATACGGAAATTGGCTAAATATGTTTGCTAATAGTGAAATGGAATTGACTTCCTTTATTGACTTCTGACTCTACCCAAATCTGTCCGCCATGCAGTTCGACTATCTTTTTGCAAAATGCCAGACCTAATCCTTGCCCGACGTATTCCGTCTGTAGATGCGCTTTATAGAACATATTAAAAATGCGCTCGCGTAGTCGCTCTTCTATCCCAATCCCATTGTCGGAAATGACAAACTCCCAGTTGTCTTCTGTTTCATCTACTTTTATGGATATATGTGGTCGTTCGTCTTTTCGTGCAAATTTGATGGCGTTCAAAATCAAATTCTGAAACAACTGTCTTAACTCTTGTCGATACCCTACAATGACAGGTAGTGAACTCACCTGAACGTCCGTTTTCATTTCGCGTACTCGAGTTTGAATGTCCGTCAATATATATTGAACCAAAACTGCCAAATCTACTTCCTCTTTATCTCTTGATTGACCTAGTCGAGAGTACGTCAGCATACCGTTAATCATATTTTCCATTCGATCCACACCGTTCACGACGTATTGGAAATAAGTAGTAAGGGTTTGATCTAGGTTTTCGGGCAATTCCTCTTCTATGATTTCAACAAAATTTTTGATCGTACGTAGGGGTTCGCGCAAGTCGTGGGACGTGAGAAACGCAAAATGCTCCAATTCGCGGTTTTTTTCAGTCAGGTTGACCTCTTTTTGCAAAAGCGTTTGGTTGAGGCTATTTAAGTTGGTCAAAATAGGTTTAACAATATTGTAGAGGACATACAGCAGATAAAGAATACCCATCAAAGCCAAAAGTCGAATGATCGTATAGGTTCTATTCAAGCGCACTGATTTATTGAACCAAGTAGCAATAACTGCATCTATCGCTTCCGATTGTTGAGGAATCTCTGTACGCAGTGCATTCATGATTTTTCTTCTATCATCCGCCTTCACAATGTCAATTGCTGCTTGTATGCCGTAGCGTTCGTACTGTAAAATAGCTGTCTCCATTTCTTCAAATCGGCTATTCAGTAGATCTCGAATAGTATCTGTGCGAATGAACGGTAGCTCTTCTATATACTCGTTTTGCTCTATACTTTGGAGAAGGATAAATGCTTCTTTTTTTGCGTTCTGATAAGGAGTGTTATAATTTTGATTGCCACTCAACAAATAACCACGCTGTATACTTTCCGCTTCTCGAACTTCGGCGAGCAAGAAAGTGAGTTGATTGGCAACCACTCTGTATTTGTCGAGCCGTACTTGAACGCTGTTTTGAAAGTTGGAAACAATGATACCAATAATAACCAACGTTAGTAGAAAGAATACTGTACCCAGTATGTAGCGAGAGATTTTTCGTTGATTGGTCACCAT
>CAYLPW010000176.1:0-10588 GCA_964385665.1 uncultured Saprospiraceae bacterium | reverse complement strand
CTGATGGATTGATGGTTCGTTTGTTAATTGATGAAAAAGAACTGCAAGAAGTGAGCTTTATTCCACTACGGCGAGATAAAGACAACAATGCTCATTTGCACACTCCAAATAGCGATATTGGTGCAGACATTATCCAAAAAATAACCAATGATCAAAGTCTCCACCGTGCGCGCATTCGGATGGTGAGCGATGAAGTAGTGGTCTATGACGCGGACTACAAGGAACGTGTTCCGAAGTTGGAAAAGCTATGGGAAACGACAGGTTTGAATTTTCCAGAAAGTGCGGTTTACGATGCGAAAAGAAAGCTAGTTTATATAGGCAATATGGGAGATATGAGCAAAAACGGTGATGGCTTCATCACGACGATGACGACCGATGGAAAAATAGTTGATCGGACTTGGGTGAGTGGAATAGACAATCCAAAAGGGATGGCACTGCATGAGAATACTTTATATGTCAATGACGATCAAAAGATTCATAAAATTGATGTGAACAGCGGTAAAATTATCAAAACCATTCGCCCAGAAGGAGCAGCTGGCTTGAACGATATTGCCGTCGGGAAAGATGGAGTTGTTTTCAGCAACGATGCAGATGGCAATCAAACATTTGTATTGAAAAATGATAAAGCCTATATTTTTTGGCAAGATCGCTACAAAGGCAGACCCAACGGCGTAGCGAGTGAAGCAGATCGACTACTGATCGCGACTTCCAATTCAGGTCAATTTTTAGCAGTTGATAAAGTCAATCGAGATACAAGAATCGTAGCGACAGGTATCGGTCGCGGCGACGGCATAGAGGCAGTGGGCAACGGCGACTATTTGATTACCGATTACTCAGGGCGCATTTTTTACCTCTCGTCTACGGAGCAATTGTACACTTTACTAGACAGTCGCGACCAGAAAAAGACAGCAGATTTGGAATATATTCCAGCGCAGAATATGCTGATTGTGCCTTCGCACCGCAACAATACGGCACAAGCATTTCGATTGGTTTGGGAATAACTACTTATTCGTATCAATCACTGTGTAACATCAATTGACTTATCAACTCCTCATTCTTAAAAGAAGAAATCGTATGATTCATGTATATCTATTCTTTAGCTTTTTATTGCTTAATCTATTTTTTCTTCCGCTAGCGAATGCAACCGATTCCATCCCCATTTTTGACAATCATTTAGTCCTCGAAAGTCTTGGCAAAACCTATGAGCGTTCCGACCAAATAGTGCCGTATTATCTGTATGCTGGCGGCTCGGATTTGGGCGGAACGACAAGTGTACGTCGCAACGATCCAGATAATCTGAAATGGAAAACACAAGGCTACTACCAGCGCAATCGAGAACTAGGGCAAGTCATCAACATTCCCGAATGGGACACCATAAAAGTAGATGCCGTCGTCCTGCGAACAGGCAACAGCAGAAGTGCCGTACTCAGTGGTGCACCTGGCGCACCTGTCCATATCCAGTTTTTTGAAGTCATCGGAACACCTACGATTAACGACAATGGAACGCCACTCGGAACGCCTTCCGAACATGGCTTCTCGACCAATCACCGCACGGACGACTACTTAGACGGCATCACGTACAAAAGTATTGCGCTGGTGCAAGGTGGTGTATTTCCTGACATTGAACCAACGAATCAAAACGGCGGACAGCCTGGTCACTTGCATTTTATTCGATGGGACTTACAAGATGAGGCAGAGATCGTTTTGGAAGGTGGAAAACGCTATGCTTTTATGGTCGGCTTTTCTGAAAATGGCCCGCAGTTTGGCTTCTCGATGGGCAATACCAATCTTGCTGCTGAACCTACTGCACCACGTTTGCGAAAAGATTCCAACGGATTGGAATGGTGGAGTATGCGACGTGAAGGTGACGGTACGCTGCCACCTACACAAATACCTGGCGATATGCCTCCTGCGGAAGCGTCTGTTCGAGAGTCGTTGCAAGGAGAATCGCTTTTCAATGACAACCACGAATGCGAATTGTCACCGACGACGGACGGATTTCCAGATGTGGACACCTATCGAACAATGGAGTTTTACATTGAGCGAAAAATGGAAACGACTAATACCGTTGCTACAAAAGGAGAAGTTGCTACGCTACATATTTATCCAAATCCAAGCGACGGGGAAGTGACGATTCAATGGGAGCAGAAAGGCAAATCTACAAGCGGTCAAATTAATATTTTCAACCTAAATGGGCAGCTTTTACAACAACAAAGCATTTCGCTGCCATCGGGTCGACATACGTTACCGTTACACCTCGTGGATCGCGGTTTCTTGCAAGTACAAGTGGTTACAGATGAAGGAGTAGCTACGCAGTGGGTGGTGGTTCAATGAGTGTGTTTTTGTGCGCGAAGTTATCTAGCACTAGGAAAGTGCGGGACGATAGGAGATTAGTCCAGCATTTTGTAAGATCAATCCTAGTTTTTGCTATTTTTCCCGTTCTTTAGTAACAAAGCCATCGGGATTGATTCTATCTATTATCATACCTTCTTACAATGAAGCTACTACCCTACCTGCTGTGTTGGACGCAATCCAGCAGGTGAAGTTAGTTGAGGATTTAAAAAAAGAAATTGTCCTTGTAGACGATTGTTCCAAAGATGCAACGACCCAAGTAGTGAATGCTTATCAACAAGCTCATCCCGATCTGCCTATTCTGTATTTTCGACACGAAAAAAATCAAGGCAAAGGCGCAGCTCTACGGACGGGTATTCAGCAAGCTTCTGGCAACTACATTTTGATACAAGATGCTGATTTAGAGTACAATCCAATGGAGTACAATGTCCTGTTAGAACCTATCCTTTACCACAATGCTAATGTCGTCTACGGCTCTCGCTTCATGAGCGGACGTCCACATCGGATTCTCTTTTTTTGGCATTCCATCGGCAATAAATTCTTGACAACCATTTCTAATATGTTCACCAATCTGAATTTGACAGATATGGAAACTTGCTATAAATTATTTCGTGCTGACATCATCAAGGGAATTAAAATCGAAGAAAATCGTTTTGGGTTTGAGCCAGAAGTGACCGCAAAGATCAGCCGACTACCAGAACTTTGTTTGTACGAAGTCGGTATTTCCTATCATGGACGCACCTACGCAGAAGGAAAGAAGATTAATTGGAAAGATGGTTTTCGCGCGCTCTACTGCATTTTAAAGTATAACTTGTTTCGATAAAAACTAGTAAGGATGAAAACAGCTTGGATTTGGATATTTTTAGGATTGGGATCACTGTTGCTGCGCTTTGCGGCTAGTTTTTCGCCAGCATTTGTCGAAAATTTCTATTCCAAAGGGCTGTTTTTCGCTTTCCGCCAATTGCTGGATTTGATGCGTTTTGTTCCCTTTCCAGTGGTTTATTTATTGTTGGCTTGGGTCGTCTTCAAATTGGTTCGGGGCTTGATTCGACTGTTTCGTTCCAATGCGAGTTGGGGAACGCGCTTGAAAGATGCTGGCTTAGGCTTGGGTGCTTTTTTAGGTGGAACGCTGTTCTTCTTTTTCGTCCTTTGGGGCTATAACTATGCACGCCAACCGATAGAAACGCAAATTGGGATGAATCCACAACCGCTGTCAGCAGAACAGTTACAAGCACAATTGGAAAAAGAACGTCCCAAACTCATCGCGTTACGCCGCCAATTTGGTCAAGATTCCATCGCGATCCAACAAAATCAACTGCCCGATACGCTAGAAGCAACTGTTCGCCAATCGCTCCAAAAAGTACTCAACGATTTGCGCTACCCAAATCAGTACACGCCGAAAGTGCAACAGCTTCGACCCAAAGGCATTTTATTGCGTTTTCAAACATTAGGCGTCTATTTTCCTTGGACTGGCGAATGCAACATCGACGCGGGGTTACATCCCTTGGAAATTCCGCACGTGATGGCGCACGAGCTGGCGCACGGCTATGGATTTGGAGATGAAGGCACTTGCAATTTTTTAGCCTATCTAGCTTGTACCGAATCGGATGATCCGCTTTTGCAGTATGCTGGACATTTTGAATACTACTCTACCCTACTCGTCAACTACCGCCGTTACTACCCTGATGCGTATGACGATTGGTTGCGCAATTTGCCGGTCGCCATCAAAGCCGATTGGAACGACATTATTCTAACGCACGAGCAGTATCCTGATATTTTTCCTACATTGCGACGCGCCACTTACGATGCTTATTTGAAAGCGCAGGGCATTGAAGAAGGTATCAAAAATTACAACCGCGTACTCATGCTCGTCGAGGCGTGGGAACAGCGAGAAACTGACGGAGATGGGAATTGAGATCACTAAAGACAAGAAAATTGCTATCGTGGCGAACTACTCGCACATAGCTGCCAAAGCACTCGTAGAGCAACTGATTCAGCACCCTTCGTACAAACGCATTTTGCTGATTGATGAGCAACAACCGACTTTTAATCATCCGCAAGTCACTTGTTACGCGCTTGATTTAGCCCTATTGGAAGAAGAATTAAAAGGCGACGACCTTTTCTGCTTTTACAATATTCATCAGGTGCAAAAACACGTCACGGAAGTCAAAGTCCGTAAATTATTTGCGTTCAAAGTAGCGAAAATTGCTGCCATGAACAACGTCGGGCAACTCATGCTTCTCACCTCTTCCAACACGAACAAGGACGCGGTCAGTTTCAATAGCCGTATTCGCGCTCACTTGGAAGAATCCGTCAATGCGCTTCCTTTTTGGGCAGTGCATTTGTTTCGACCTACCCTAGTGGTCAATACTGAAAACAAGTCGCGTTGGGGCGAGCAAATCGCCAATCGACTGGGTAAAGGATTGGACTTGGTGACTGGTGGATTGGTGAGTCGCTATCGTCCTGTAGAAGCGAGTTTATTAGCTAAAACGATGTTGGATGCCGCGCAGCAATTGGAATCGGGTCGCTTTCGGTATCATCCGTCGTATTTTGTGGAGGTCGAGGAAGAGGAGAAGGGGTTGCGGAAGCGAACCTAAAGTCTAGTATCTCTGATGAACCTATACTTCCTGTACTATACCTTTCCCTGATTCTGCCACATTATGCAAATAATAGTTAATAGTAACACCTGACTATTCCACCTCACGCCCGACGCCTCCGTACCACCTTTTCTTCCTTTAAATACGCTAACAGGTTGCCTGTCACCCACTTGATGGTATTCATGTCCAACTTCTTATCAAAAACAGAGTGAATATTTGGAATAAAATAGCCGCCGCTCCACCAAGCTTTTTTCATCATACTAACTAGGATCGCCCCCTCATCGCGGAAGACGAAATTATCGTTTAGGGGCAGTGCTTTCATATTGAGTAATACTGATTCTGGCTTTTCTTCCTGAAAAACATCAATCAATTCATTGCCCACATGCGATGCACCGTTTCGGATAATGACAGGAACATCTCCCCAACCGATACAGTCTAAACAGATGATGCGTGATTCGTCGAAGACAAAACCTGCTTCCAGCCATTGTTTACGCAACTGACTCGCCCCTAACAACATCCACTCTTCGTTATCGACTAATACAAATTTTACTTTCTTTTTTGCACTTGGGAAAGCATTGAGCTGCTGTGCCAGATCTAGTAAGCCAAGTACCCCACTCGTATTATCGTTTAAGTTTTTAGGATTGGGGATCAAGAAGATAAGTAGTGACAAACCGACGATTAACGCTATCCAAACAAAGACCTTACCTGGCAACAAAAAAGGAATGATAACCACTAAGAGTATAGCAAGCGACAGCAACAACGGACGCGTATGTCCCAACCAACGCACCAACAATTCGATCCAAGGCGGCATCATTGTAGGGGTATCGTAGTGCGCCATAACAATACATTCGGCTTCTTTTACCTCCGTTTCTAAATGGACACTAGAACGCAATCGTCCCGCTGTCGTCACTCGCTTCACTTTATAGTCCCAATCTTCTAACAAGGTTTGCGCATCGTCCAGAAAAGCATCTTTTTCCTCACGTGTTAGTCGTTTGTGATGGTTTCTAAGGGATTGAAAAATATCTTCTATCATAGAATAAATGGTAAGTCTTGATTATTTTAGTTTCGCGCCAGTACCTGCTGCCGTCGGCTGATGTATTTTCCCATCTTCGATAGATATACCAGAAGCTGGGTCATTGCTCAATAACAGTGCGCCGTCCATATCCACATAATCTAGTTGCGGTAGGAGTTGTGCGATCGCCGAAATACCTACCGACGATTCGGTCATACAACCGACCATTGTCTGTAGATTCAAATGACGAGCCTGCGCAATCATGCGGCGTGCTGGAGTCAGACCGCCACATTTTACAAGTTTGATATTGATGATATGAAACTTTCCAGCACATTTTTCAACATCACTTTCTACCCGACAACTCTCATCGGCTGCCAATGGCAATTGACTTTTCGTATAGACTTCTTCCATCGCTTCCAACTGCTCTGCTGGCAGTGGCTGCTCAATAAATTCGACGCCCAATTTCTTCAAATCACGCGAAAATTCAACCGTTTGTTGGACTGTCCAAGCACAGTTGGCATCGACTCGAAAGATGGCATCCGTGTGTCGTCGCAACGCTTCGATAATATCGAGATCACGATCTGTTCCCAACTTGATTTTGTAGATGGGGAAGGGTGTTTCCTTCATTTTATGCACCATTTCATCCACCGAAGCAATACCTATCGTGTAGTTGGTCATCGGGATTTCTTGATGCCAATAGGTGTTCCATATTTTGTACAGTGGTTTGCCTACTTTTTTACCATACCAGTCATTCGCAGCGATATCTAAAGCACATCGAAGGAACGGCGCATCGGGCAGGTGAGTTTGCAGCCAAGCCTCAAAAACTTCTGGATGTTCCAATTCAATTTGTGCTAACTCAGTAGAAAGTGCTGCTAGTTGAGCTGTCATATTTTCGACTGTCACGCCGTAGTAAGGGTTAGCCGTCGCTTCTCCAAATCCTGAGTGTCCATCTTGTATTAACTCAACCACTAAACTGGATTGCTGGTCGTGTGATTCTCTGGAAATAGTAAATGTATGCTGGAGTTTCAACTCAAAAGGATGGACGTGTATACGCATGTAGAACTCGTTTTCTTGTTTGTCTTATCAGTCCCAAATGTCGGTAAAAAGCAGTACAAAAAAGCACCATTTAGCAGAATTATATTTGCTTGACTTTGATGTTTTTGAAAATGATTGTAGGCAACGGCATTTCGATGCCTTATGTTCGATAATGATAGAAATTTTTAAATCGCGTCTGTAATAGTTGTCATTCTCTATCAGAAAATTCTTACTTTGGTCGTTCTTTTGATCTAATAGTCGCCCTAACAACACTTTCGAATCACACTCAATACATAATTGACTTATGCGACCTAGCATCACTTACACGCTTGTTGTTATTGCGTTGACGACCATTATTAGTACGACTTGTTCATTCCTCCTTTTCCAGCATTTCTCGACAGCCAAGTTGTCGACTGCTACTAGTCAAAAAGCACAACTGACTGCTAAAGTCAACGAAGCTCCACGTGAAGGTATCCCACCAGATTTCGTGAATGTTTCCAATGACGTAACACGCTCTGTCGTGAATATAGCAGTATATAGAGGAGACTATCGCATGTCGACTGGCTCAGGCATTATTTTATCTGACGACGGCTATATTATCACTAACAATCACGTCATCAAAGGAAGTACGGGGCAAGTGGTCACCCTTTTTGATAAGAAAGATTATACTGCAAAAATTATAGGTGTAGACCCCTCTACTGATCTAGCCCTATTGAAGATTGAAGTTGACCATTTGCAACCTCTTCGTTTAGGTAATTCTGATCAGTTGCGTATTGGAGAGTGGGTCATCGCAGTGGGTCATCCATTCAATCTAGCCTCGACGGTGACAGCAGGTATTGTAAGCGCGAAAGCTAGGAACATTGAAATTCTGCGCGATCAGGATTATGCAGTTGAAAGCTTTATACAGACGGACGCTGTTGTCAATCCTGGCAACAGTGGAGGGGCATTGGTCAATGCAAAAGGCGAACTGGTAGGTGTCAATACTGCCATTATTTCCGAAAGTGGTGGCTATGAAGGATTTTCTTTTGCCATTCCCTCAAATTTAGTAATGAAAGTAGCGGAAGACTTGCGAAAATACGGTCATGTGCAGCGTGCTGTTTTGGGGGTTATTGTTGGTGATTTGAATAGCTCGCTGGCAAAAGATTTACAATTGTCGCGTGTAGAAGGAGTCTATGTTGAACGCATCCGATTAAACACAACAGCCTCAGTAGCAGGATTAAAAGCAAAAGACGTCATCACAGCTATCAATAACGTAGCTGTCAGAACGATGCCAGAGCTGCAAGAACAGATTGCACGTTATCGTCCCGGCGATATTATCAGTATTGACTACATTCGCAATGGCGTTACTTACCACAAAAATGGAATAGAACTCAAGCCTCTAAAGTAAAAAGAGAGGATATTTTCTTAGTTTTGCCACTCAGATTAGCAACGGCAACAGATATACTTCTCTTGGTTGAACGTATACTTTTGTCAACAACGGAGAGTATTCTATGGGTTGGTTCAAACGACTAAAAGACGGTATACAGACAGCGACAAACAACAAAATGGAGGCACCAGAAGGTATCTGGTATAGCTGCAAACGTTGTAAAGCTACGAGTCGGGTCAAAGTAGTACGCGATAATTTTTATAAATGTCCTACCTGTGATTATCACATTCGGATTGGGTCACATGATTATTTTGATCTTATTTTTGATGAGAGGCAGTATGAGGAACTATTTTCCCACTTGCTGCCAAAAGACTTTTTAAATTTCCAAGATTTAAAAAGTTATGAAAATCGAATTGAGCAGGCGCAAAAGAAAACACAGCTGGACGATTCGATGAGCGTAGCAAAAGGGTACGTAAATAAGCAACCGTTGGTCGTTGCAGCTATGGACTTCAACTTCATTGGTGGGTCTATGGGTTCTGTCATGGGAGAAAAAATTGTTTTAGCCATTGAGTACTGCATTGAACATCGTACACCTTTCATGATTATCTCCAAATCTGGTGGTGCACGGATGATGGAATCCGCTTTTTCGTTGATGCAAATGGCAAAAACGTCTGCGATGCTAAGTCAATTAGCGAAAGCAGGTATCCCTTATTTTTCCTTTCTAACTGACCCAACTACAGGTGGTGTGACAGCGTCGTTTGCGATGTTGGGAGATATTAACTTCGCTGAACCAGAAGCCTTAATTGGATTTGCAGGACCTAGAGTAATTAAGGAGACTATAAAGCGTGATCTTCCTGAAGGATTTCAAACGTCTGAATTTTTAATGGAGCATGGTTTCTTAGATTTTATCGTAAATCGTGCTGACCTGAAACACAAAATTGCCGATATACTACGTTTATTTGATAACAGCGTGTCGCAGACTGAACACGCGTTGGTATAAGTTTACATTTTTGCATGTTCGGCTTTAGTTGAAGTAGCTATCTTCTTTGACTAGAGTCCAATAATATAAGCCTGTCCGACAGTCAGACGGGCTTGACTCCTTCACGTTACTTAGAAACTGAATAGAGTCAATCAGTGGTTCAAATAGACCATTTAATCATTAAAGGGCGAGTATACAATTATTCACTCTTGATTGCTGTTTAAAACTTGCTTACCTTTGAAATCGATATTTTGTAGAGGTGGACGGAAATTAGTGATCTACTAACCTCTAGCCACTTCCATCGAACTGTTGTATCTATTTGCCATTCTCCAGTCATAAGAACTTAATTCAGAACGGGTCGTATCGGTCTAGAACACCTATGTACTTTGTTCTTTTTTTCCATTAAAATTATCAACTATGTTAACACTTAGGAACAAAAAGGTCTTCCTATTCTTCGCATTATTTAGTTTCCTAGCTGTAGGTGTACACGCTCAAGAATTATCCAAAGAAGAACAAAAGAAGTGGAAAGACCTGGCGAAAGAGTACAAGAAGAACCCAATGGCATTGAAGGTGCTGACAGAAAAATCAGAAGGACTGGATGCTGAATTGAGTCAACTCAACGCAGAAATTGGTCAAGTACAGCAAGAAAACAATTCTTTGCAAGCACAAATGAATCGTAAAGATGCTCGTATTGCTGATATGCAAGCGCAAGTCAATCAGCTAAACATGAAAATCACCGAGCTACAAGCCAATATGGAAGCAAACGCAGCCAAAGGCGGTGATGATATGTCCAACACGGGCAATATGCAAGGTGAGGATATGATGGGTGTCTTGTATCGGGTACAGATAGGCGCATTTGAGAAGCCACTAAATGATGGTGTCGCTACTGCTGACAATGTCAATGTAGAAGCAGTGGACAATCTAAAAAAGGTAATGGTCGGTAAACTACGTGACTACCAAGCGGCTGTTGACCTGCGAGATCAAATGCGTAAAATGGGAGTCAAAGATGCATTTATTGTAGCATACAAAGATGGCAACCGTGTGACGATCAAAGAAGCGTTGGGGAGCTAGTTAATGACGCATAGATCATGGATTGTGGCTTATCAAATAGGACTCATAATCCATGATTTATTACTTTTTACGCTAAAGCGTGTTCTTTTTAGATACATAAAGTGCATTTACCTCCTCCACTACGCGTTCTATATCTTTGTATTTATAACCTGATTTACCAATCAGTTTCACCAAAG
>CAYLPW010000175.1:0-10638 GCA_964385665.1 uncultured Saprospiraceae bacterium | reverse complement strand
TTTATTTTGTATTGTCTGCCATCTGTTTTGCGTTGTCGATTGCTGCGAAATTGTTACCATTGATGTTTTTGCCGCTCTTGATTCGACCCTTGGGTTGGCGGAAAAGTATTCACTATTTTCTAGGCGTTGGTATCGGATTGCTGTGTTCTTTCTTGCCTTTAGTCGATGCTGTTTTTATTCAAAATCTGAGTGAAAGTTTGGATTTGTACTTCCGAAAATTTGAGTTCAATGCAAGTGTGTATTACTTCGTTCGGTGGTTGGGCTATCAGTGGAAAGGCTACAATATGATTGCGTCGATTGGGCCAGTATTAGCAGTGGGAAGTATGGTGAGTATTTTGGTGTTAAGCTATTTTCGGAAGGCAAATGAGTGGCGTGTCGTGCTAGAAAGTATGCTATTTGCGATGTCTATTTATCTGTTGTTCACCACTACCGTGCATCCGTGGTATAGCGCGATGCCGCTTGCGCTTTGTGTGTTTACGCGCTTTCGCTATCCTGTGATTTGGACGGCTTTGATTTGGCTGACTTACATCAATTATAGCCAAACAGATTATCAAGAGCAGCTTTGGGTCGTTGGATTAGAATATAGCCTTGTCATTAGCTACGCGATTTGGGAATTTCGAGAAAAATTGAACCTACCTGTAACTTTTGGACGTGTTCGTCGGTCTAGCTAATAAATACGACCCATCATTTGCAACCTTTCTTTTTGTCAGTAGTCCTTCATGATTAGTCACCCAATTTTATAAAATAAAAACGAACAAACAATATGCAACAACAATCCTTTATCCTAGTCTTTTTCACCGCTTTTTTTATGCTATTCTGCCACACGATTGTAGAAGCACAATGGGGGATACGTGGCAGTGGTGATGTCGTAAAACAAACGCGTCGCGTGAGCAACTTCGAGGCGGTCAGCGTCGGTGGCGGTATTGATTTATACATTCGTCAAGGAAGTAGTTATGAAGTCGTCGTCGAAACGGATGAAAACTTACAGGACTTGATCCGTACAGAAGTGAAAAGTGGTCGATTGAAAATCTATATAGAAAAATCGATTCGTCGATCCGAAGAAATGAATGTCTATGTCACGCTGCCTCAGTTAAGTCGTCTGGAAGCGAGTGGCGGTTCGGATGTGTACTCCAAAGGGACGATCAGCGCCGATGAGTTTAGACTAGAAGCGAGCGGCGGCTCGGACGTCCATTTAGAATTGAATGTTAATGAACTAACTGCGGATGCCAGTGGTGGCTCCGATACTGAATTGCGAGGCACTGTCGAAAAGCTATACTTAAATGCCAGCGGCGGTAGTGACTTCGATGGACGTGACGTCCAGGTCAACTATGCCAAAGTACGTGCTTCTGGCGGTTCAGATTCCTACATTCATGTGAATAAAGAAGTGGATATAGAAGCCAGTGGAGCGAGTGATGTCTACCTATATGGCGATGCTAAAATTATCCATAAATCAGTGTCTGGCGCATCTGATTTTCACCGTCGATCGTAGGTTGTAAGACGTAACAAAAGAGTAGGATTTCAATCCTACTCCTCTGTTATGTAGATGCTACTTAGCTAATTTGCGTCAAATGAGCAGTCTCACCTCTCACCTCTAATACCTAACTCGCCATTGCCAACTGATCCAGCCAACTTAGAATCGTGTGTGCGCTTTCTTCCTTGTGTACTGCACGAAAACTATCAAACGCTACGGTTTTCGCTTGTGGAATAGCTGTCGCCACTGCGTTCGCTTCCTTGTGGGAATGCAACCGATCTTTTTTAGTATAAAAAACTAAGCTTGGACAGTCGATGTCTTTAACTTCGGACAGTCGTAGTTTCATATTCATGATGTGCTGTACAGAGGTCTTCATCACCAATATTTCTTCCACATTTTCTTCATCAAATGCTTGTTTCAAATTTTTACCGACACTTCTCAATTTTTTAGAGTTGTTCATCAAGAAGCGTAAGACTGGAATCGTTCGTTTAATTCGATTTTCGGTCATCAATGGCAGCAATTTGAAGTAAGCAGGCATCCGAACGGTCATGATGGGGCACATCAAAGTCAAGCTGCGTGGAGATGTCTGTATACGATCCCAAGCTTTGATAATGGTGGAAGCACCGATGGATGTACCAACTAAGTGATAGGGTTCATCTATTTGATTCAAAAAATTTACCAAATCGGTTGCCATACTATCCACAGTTAAATCCAATTGGTCGGATTGATAATCGGTGAAGGACTTTTCACGGCTTTCAAAGTACGTGATGCGGTATCTTTCGCTCATCACTTTTACAAATTTCATCCAGTGTCGCTCTTCTGCTCGCCAATTGGGTACAAAAATGAGCCGTTCTTTGGGCTGCTCCTGTGTGTAATGAATGATCCGATTGCGAACACTTTGATTGTCAAAATAGGTAAATTGTCGTTGCAAGGAGTTGAACATAGTTGTGTTGTTTATGAGTGTTTGTAGTAGGTGTTGACTTTCTGGAAATGTTATCAGGGTAAGCTCTACTTTTTAAAATACATTGATACTTGATAATAGGCATAGCTTCGCCACTACCTTGTAAGAAGGCGTTAATTAAGTTTTGATTCAGTGAAAATGATGGTTAGGAAAATGGAAGAGAGTGAATTGATCCAAGACAATACAGTCAAGGAATAAATAGATCAGCATACAGATCTTTCAACAAAGGAAAGAGGAAGAGAAGTGGGTACATATACGTCGGGTTTTTTTAGTGTGGTAATTTTCAAGTACATCAAGATAACGTCAGACATAGACAATATAGTTCAACCAAATTTTAGGGAGTGCTGACAATTTCATGACGCTAACCTGAAATTCCATATTTTATGCACTCCTTTTCTATACAACGGAATTTTATTCACTCGAAGAGGCTATTGACAGAAAGAGGGTTCGTAAATTTTTTCGAGACTTTTTTCAAATTTATTTGTAGTGATTGGGTTACTGAAAAGATCGATTATTTAGCTCCGCATAATTTTTACATACTACAAGTGAGTTGTCCAATTATAAAATTTCAGGAATCATTTCAACCATTTATGCGTATCCTAGTAGGAAGCAACGAATCATTATATCATATCTCTTTTCACTCATTAACCGATTCATTATGTTAGGCATAGTACTCATCTATTTTATAGGCAAACGATTTTATGAACTCGCAGAACGCTACCAAAAAAGTCAATGGGGCTTCGCTATTTTGGGCGTGGCTAGTTACTACGTAGGTACTTTTATTGGTGGCATTGCTATAGCGATAGGTGCGGAGCTGTTAGGAACGACACCAATTGAGGAAATGAATGAACTCACTTTATCTTTGTTAGCCTTTCCGTTTGGACTATTAGCTGGTGTAGTTACCTATCAACTATTGAAAAGCGTTTGGACTAGAAAGCGAACCGCTCACGATCAAGCAGATGTTTTGGATGAAATGTTTACGGTAAATCATTAAAACTCAGTTAGGGTCGTATATAGGTAGTGAACTTTAAAAGACGCACGAATAATCAAAAAATACTCCATTACTGCCATTAACACAATTTAACAAGGCTTGCGTATTCTATATTATTTGTTAGTCTCTGAATTTGCGTTATTTTGTGGACACGACACATCGATTTGTGACGATTGAAAAGTCTACTAAAACGTCATCAGTACACTGTAAATAGCATCATTGAGAATAGCGATCTGCTACATCATTACTTCGCCTAACTATCCATTTTTTTTACTTCAAAAATATTAGCTACCAGTAGAACGATTATTCTCATTTGACATATACCTATAGTGTGCTCCAGTGAACACACAATATTTACTATGAGCACTTACAAAATTTTAATCGTCGAAGACGAGCTATTAATCGCCAACACCATCAAGCGTTATCTACAGCGACACCATTATCAGGTTGTTGGTATGGCCATTAGTTATGAGGAGGCTATTCAGTTATACAAAGCAACACAACCAGATCTAGCTCTGTTAGACATCCGATTGAATAGCCGAAAAACAGGTATTGATGTAGGTCGATTTATGCAGACTTATAACCCAAAAAGCAAACACATCTATCTGACCTCCCAAAGTGATACGAAACACATCAAAGCTGCTACAGCTACCTATCCATCGGGCTACCTGACCAAGCCAATACGCAGTCCAGATCTTACGGCTTGTATTAGTCTAGCGTTATTCAATCATTCCACTACTACTGCAGTACGAAAACTTTCATTGGGTGAAGGCTCGAGTAGTCTGTCGGTTGTCATTGATGACATTCTCTATCTAGAAGCCGATCATGTATATGTAAAGATACACTTGTACAATGGGCGTACTGTAGTACATAGGTCATCCATCACTGAGCTGTTAACGCAGTTACCTAATCATCGATTCGTACAGACGCATCGCAGTTTCGCTGTCAATTTATCACATGTGGAGAAGTATGATAGCAGCTATCTATATGTCCATGAGCGAGCTATACCACTAGGAAGAAGTCGAAGAAAGCAAATCGTGCAATTGCTGAAACATCAGTAATGTTTCTGTTTTACATTGAGTAGTATAATGGATCAAAAAAAAAGCCTGTTCTACTTTGCCTGCTGAATTTCTTGTTTATGTTTCTAATCTGTCGCGTTTTTTTACTATGGCTATATTGTCTTGTATGTTGCTGCTCGTTAGTTGCACAGTCCACAGATGATGTCTTCACAACTGTTCAAAAACAACTAGTTTATGCTAATCGGCTCATCGAACAGAATCAAACCGAAGATGCAAAGGTGCTTTTAAGCAAGTTGATCGCAACTGCTATTTCGCACAAATTGATTGACACTCATGTGGGTTTATCTATTCAACTATCGCACGCCTACTGCTATTTATACACCCAAAATCACTTTTCCTTATCGCTGTTCCTCCAGCTAGTAGACGACTGTCGAGAGGCTAAAGCCTATACCTTATTAGCACAATCCTATCTCTACATTGCCTTAATTCAGGAAATGTTGTTGGAAGAAAAAAAATGCCTTTACTACCTAGATCAAGCGAATCAATTGCTTCAAGTATATGAACTACAAGACGTCTATGGTGACTATGCTGTGCGACGCTCTTCTTATCACCTACAACTGACGAACAATCTTGACTCTGCCTACTACTATGCACAGGAAGCGATTGCTTATACCAGCGATAAAGAGGCAGATAAGACAAAGGCGGACGCTTATTATCTTTGGGGAAAATTAACTGACTTTCCTGATTGGGCTACCCAAGTCGACCACTACAAAAAGACGGCCGATATACACCGAAGTTTTGACAATCAAGTTGGACTCACTTGGACGCTCTGCAATCTTGCTAATTTCTACCGTCAGGCGGACGAAATGGAACTGACCCTACAATATGCTGATTCAATAGATATGCTATTGCAAGAAAAAGAGTTGTACAATAATTATGATTACACAGCATTGCGTTATTTTAATGCACGTGCGCGTGCCACGTATTACAAGACAAAAGGGCAAGTGGATTCCGCTTGGCACTATTTAGAATTGAGCTACGCAATGGACAAACAGTTGTCAGAACTCGATAATGCAGATGCCATTGAGAAAATTCAGCTACAGTATAACAACGAAAAACAGCTAGCTGCAAAAGACCAAATGATACAAGCGGAAGTGGATCGTAGGCAATGGCTGCTCCTTGTAGTTGTGGTTGTATTGATTGCTGTGATCTTGCTGATGTACTATGCCATTCGGCTAGAAAGAGCACATCGTACGACTACGCTACAAGCAGATGCACTAACCAACACCAATACTAAACTGGCAGATGCTTTAGAACAACAAATCGCCTTGCAAGGAGAAGTCCACCATCGAGTAAAGAATAACTTACAAATCATCATTAGCTTGCTAGAGTTGCAGAGTGATGAAATTCAGGATCAGCGAGCAGTCAAGCAACTCAGTACTATGTCCAGTCGCATTCATAGCATGGCGGCTGTTCACGAGATGTTGTATCAACAAGAAGACCGAACTACTGTCAATTTAGCCACTTATTTGAACCTTCTATGCGAGCAAGTAGCACAAATATCTAGCTACTATCCGCTCCCTACTTTTCAGATTGCTATTGTTGAAGAGGAGTTTACTCTTGCCACGGCTATGCCCATCGGTCTAATGGTGAACGAACTATTGACGAATAGCTTCAAATATGCACAACTTGCACCTGCCGATCTGTTGATTCAGATTCAACTCACCGAAGAAAATGATGGTTATCGCATGATTTTCAGAGACAATGGAGTTGGTTTCCCGCATCATGAATTGCAAGAGCGGGAAGGCGGTTTAGGGACATACTTGCTGAGTAGTATGGTGCGTCAGTTGCAAGGGAATCTGCACACTTACAACGATCAGGGAGCAGTATATAACATCTTTTTCAAGCCTAAATATTCAACTCGCTTGGATGCTGATTGGTCTTCCTTTTCAGAGCGAAACGATTTCACTTCTCCTCTTTAGGTATCAGTATCCAAAATCAAATCGCATACCATATTTTACCTCCATTGCTTTCAACTGTCGTTCCGTCTCCGTGCTAATAATACCAAAAGTAGCGTTCCATTGGATTTACTCAAACCAACGAAGCAGCACATTATCCATAAGTGAGAATACTAATATATGTAGGAGAAAGACTTGAGCCACTCAATCCAAAAACGCCTCCACGCGCTGTTGCGCATTCTCCCGTACATTCGCATAAAACAGATTATAATCTGCAATATGAAAATTCTTGCTCGGATAGATACGTAAACGCAACGGACGCTTTGGTCGCTCTACCCAAAGTATTCCTAAATCTGGCTTTACTTCTGCGTCTGCTCGTCCTGTAAAAAAGCCGCTTTTGTCATCCACAATCAAACCTTCATTCAAGTCGGCTGCACCATACAACTTGTCACTACTCCAGGTCAATGGATTGGTCACGATGATGGTGTCTGATGTGGGAGACTTGGGTGTGTAATCTTTTTGGAAGGCTCGCCACGAAATCACGCAGCCCGTTTGTGTAGGGGTCGAACAAGCAGGAATGTCGTTGTACAAGTTTTTGGAAACTGGAATGCCCACCAAGTAGGCAGCCACCAGCTGATCTTGCAGTTCCGTACCGTCAAAGTATTCTTTCAGCAAGCGTTTGCCGTGTGTCGTGCCTTGACTGTGTGCGGCGATGACGATTGGGCGACCGTTGTTGTAGTTTTCTAAATAATATTCAAAAGCAGTTGCTAAATCCTGATAGGCTAGATCTTGCGCTTGTTGAGCAGAAGCGCGACGTTCTCCATTCATTTCGCTGTAGACGCTGATGTGCATTTGTCGGTAGCGCGGCGCATATATTTTTCCCACGCCATTGAAGATAGACGCTTGATATTTGATCGTGGAGTTGTCAATTTTTTCATTCAGCTCTGCATCGTTGACATCGGCGTTCCAGTTGTCACCCTTAGTTTGTACCCCATAGATTGTTGGATACAAAAAGAAGACATCAGCTTTTGCCTCTGCTTGCCAGTCTTGCAAACCATCTGCCAGTACTACATCAGCAGCGTCTTCTGTTGTCGGTAAAGCTGCCCAATACTTCTCGTTAGAATAATCTGGGGCTGATGGAATTTGATTATTATCAAAGGCGGAAGGCAATTGACGATTGCAACTACATACTAGAAGGAGAGAAAAGATAGTAAATGGAAGGTATTTCATGTATTGAACCTGTTTTGAAGGGAAAGTCCAATTCAGTCAAAATGTTCTTCAAAATCGTAATTTTCCTAACTCCCTAAAGTCCTTCTTCCACTTCAAATATGCCATCTACCGCTCGGATGCGCGATTCTTTGAAGTCTTGATCCGCCTCAAAACCCTGTCCCTGTATCACTTCTCCACCACGAATGAGGGTTACATATCTATTGGTAAAAATACGTCCATTTCGTTCGTCCCAAGTGAGTTCTTCCGTCTCTAGACGCTCCCCTTTGTAACTTTCCCAAACGACACTATCACGCACTACGATTTCGTACGCCCCTTCTAGTTGAATGCCGTATTTAGCAGAAAGGTAGCCAGAAACATTTTGATTGGCATCGAAGAACTCGACGAGCAGGCCATCAGGAAATTCCTGTCGCGCATTCACTTCGGTGTACCGATAGAGTGTAGGCGCAGTAATGCGAACTTGTATGCGCGCCGAATCGCTATACAGCATTTCTATCTCTTCGAGTCGCTCTAAAGAAATATCTTCTTCCGTATACGTCACCGTAGGATCGACAGTGACTTCTTCTTGACACCCTGTGAGTAGTAAATATAACAATAGGAGGATAGAAAGAATGGAAAAACGATTCATGAACTAAGCTTTTGGTAAAACTGGCGTAATTGTTAGAATTGGGGTAAGTTAAGATTGGGATAACTGGCAGAATTGTTACAATCGGTGCAACTGGCAAAAATCGGAAAATCACTCTCGAAGTTCTCTCTCACCTCTCTCGAAACTCTCATATTCTCCCACTCTTCCACATTCTCAATTTCTCTTAAAAGAAGCCGCCAATCGAAACTCAGGAATCAAAACTTTAAACTGCTTCTCCGTATCTAAATCCACCATCGTGTAGTAACCATACATTTTGCCAATGTCTGTCAGCAGTTCGCACCACGATTCGTATTGATGCAAATCGTTGGGATGAAAAACAGGCTGCTTGCCGATGACACCAGGCCCTTCCACTTCTTGCAACATGCCCAGTCCATCCATGATATACCAATGTCGGCGCAGCAGTTGCACGCGTCGGCTGCCCATATTTTCTATTGTCACTTCGTACGAAAAAACATGTTTGGCACGACTAGGCGCAGAGTGTTCTGGTCGATAAAAAGTTTCGACACTGATGCGTATATTTTTCGTAATTAAGGTATTCATACATTTGTTTTCTTATCCTCGCTTTCCTAGAAACGAATCTACTAATTGCTCTGCTTGCTGGAGCGTATCCTCTAAAACATCATTAATTAAAACTTGATCGAAATTGTCGCTGTACAGCAGCTCTTCTTTTGCTTTATTGATGCGCGTTCGGAAGCTTCGTTCATCTTCCGTTCGACGCGATTCTAGTCGGTCGACAAGCGCTTGAAACGAAGGTGGCTTGATAAAAACGGTTAGCGATTCATCAGCAAAGTTACTCTTTATGGTCTGCGCCCCTTTCACATCAATATCGAACACCACACACTTGCCTTCCGACCATAAGCGTTCTACTTCCGACCGCAATGTACCGTAATATTTGTCTGGATAGACTTCTTCCCATTCCAGAAAATCACCTGCTGTGATCCGTTGTCGAAAGTCCTCTGCCGACAAAAAATAATAGTCTTTTCCATCTTGCTCACCTGCTCGTGCGCTACGCGTCGTTGCCGAAATCGAAAATGCTAGACGATCCCGAAACGTTGCTAATAAATGTCGAACGATAGTCGTTTTGCCTGCACCGGAAGGAGCGGTGAAGACGAGTAATTTATGTGCCATAAAAAAGGAAAGTGAACGACGCGATAAAATGTTGAGTCAAAGATAAAAGATGTAAAGATAGGGGGATAAAAGCAGCAGAAATGCACTATATCAAGAAGTTATTCACAAATTGTGGAAAAACTGGTAGTGTTTTTACGATGGAATGTGGACAGGAACTCTTGTTAAGACTGCACCACTTTGATTTTTAAATAGTAATTTTGAAGGCTCAACACGAAGAATTGTACTTCTTTAGCGTTGGTCGAAAACTCCGCTATGCGTAAAGTGCTATTAGTCAAAAGACTATGTGCTATATGCTTATAATAGTAATAGTTCTTAGTAAAATTTTTTTAGTAAAAAGAATTACTCTGCTATGTGTTCTATGCTCCTATGTGGTTCAAAAAATATGTCCTACTTTATAGCTTGCTACTAGCAAGTCTATGTGTTTCCAATAACAACAGACTATGTCCGAAAATACAAATCCAGATCAGCAGTCCAATCGAAATTTGCGAAGTGTAACGCGACGCAATGAAGATTTGGGACACTTTGTCTACGGCAAATTACCTCCACAGGCGACTAAACTAGAGGAAGCCATTTTGGGAGCAATTATGTTGGATAAAAATGCCCTGCCGATTGTATTGGATATTCTTCAACCGACTAGTTTTTACAAACCTTCCCACCAAAAAATCTTTCGCGTCATGATGTCGCTGTTCGAGAAGACGCAGCCCATTGATATGCTCACAGTCGAAGAAAGTTTGCGCAAAGCTGGCGAAATTGAAAGTGTAGGTGGCGCGTATTACTTGGCAGAATTGACAAGCCGAGTCGCTTCTGCCGCCAACATCGAATTTCACGCCCGTATCGTCGCACAAAAACACATTCAACGCGAACTCATCCGCGTTTCTACCGAGACGATCAAGAATGCCTACGAAGATGGCATGGATGTATTCGACTTGCTAGATACGACCGAAAAAGGATTATTCGACATCACGCAAAACAACCTAAGCCGTAGCTATGAAAGCATGAATTCGTTGGCAGCGAAGGTGATGAAGTCCTTAGAAGAACTACAAAATAAAGAAGACGGACTGACGGGCGTACCCACTGGTTTTTCAGAAGTTGATCGTTTGACATCAGGTTTGCAGAAGTCGGATTTGATTATCATTGCGGCGCGTCCGGGGATGGGGAAGTGTCTAGGAAAAGGTACAAAGGTGGTGATGTACGATGGGCGGTTGAAGAAGGTAGAAGATATACGCGTAGGTGATCT
>CAYLPW010000174.1:0-10655 GCA_964385665.1 uncultured Saprospiraceae bacterium | reverse complement strand
AAATTTTCTAAGAAATTCAATTGCCGATCACCTAGCAATGTCAAGCCTTCCACATCTGCTTGGCTAATGTCAAAATCGGGATCGTTGATGTGATCTGGACGATTGCGGGTCTTGTAAGGTAGGAGATTGGCGCAGCCAGATTTGAACTTTCGATCTTCTAAAATCGCCATGCCGATGCGTCCGTAATTCATGTTGGTATAGTAGACGCCAATGCCTTGATCGACAGGCGTCGGGTCGTAAGGATCGGGCAGGTGACTGGTTTGGGTGCGCTCCACCATTTTGACCCAATCGGCAGGCATGACGTAGCCACCGTTGTGATCGACTTCTGCTGGACGACCACCTGCGCCCCAAATGTTGCCTTGAAAAATATCGTGGTCGTCGGGAATCGTAATGACTGGCAACTCTTTCGTCAAATCCCGAAATGCCATACACCACAAATACCATTTATAGAGGTAGTCGAGCTTCGCATTTTTTCGGTCGGGAAAGGTAGGACTCGCTCCTTCATAAATTTGATCGCCTGTGAAAAAGAGCAAATCCAGTGACTGTTCCTGCAAATGCTCCACCAAATCGCTATGTGGATACCAAATGCCACTAAAGTCAAAATTGAACGCGCGATCTGCGCGATCTAGACCAGGTTTGGCGACATTGTGGTTGCAAGATAGTCCAGCGATGCTGATGATGTTTTGATCGACTGGGTCGCGGCGTATTGTTCCAGCGTATGGTGAATCGTCTTTGTCTCCGTAGCGAATTCGATAGTCCATATCCTCCGTACTTTCCCAATTTTCTACTCGAAAGTGCGCGGTCAAACTAGCTGTGTCGACTACACTTTCAGTTATCGTTTGCCATTTTCCATCCTTTTGAATGTCCAAATAAATAGTCGGTAACGCACTCACGGCTATCGGCGGCAACTGCGCGGTCATTTTCAAAATATTGTTGCTCAAGGTGTGCTGTGCGGAGATGATTGGTCCGAAACTTGCGCCTTCTTGTTCTACGAATTTGCTGCCACTTATTTTGACATCATCGAACCAAAAACGGGTAGAAAAGGATTCGCTGCCAGGATGGGAAACGAGTGCGACGTTGCCGATTAGTCTGTTTGGTTCAACTACTTGTTCTAAGGTCGTTTCTCCTACTTTTAGTCGGATAGCATTAGCTTCATTAACTTCTAGTTGTAAAATAATATCTTCTGTAAGCGATTGAATAATAGGGAATTGTGAAATGAATTCATTTGTTTCCATATCCTTGACGAACAGTTGTCCACTTCCATCTATTCCACAAAACAAACCACCACCATGTCCATGATTTTGCATGACCAAAGAAGCTCCTAATACATTCAATTCCGCTCCAGCTCCTATCAAAAAGCCAACTGCTGCATCGGCTTCCAACTCATTGAGCGCACCTACCTTAGCTTCCACTAACACCTCACCTGCTTGCTCGCCCAATCGATGCGACAGCAAATGTACCGTTCGCATTTGCAGTCGCTCGCCAGTGCGCACACATTCCAATCGCCCATTCTGTATTTTCCAATCTTGTAAGCGATTGCCCCACCATTCACTACCAATCCAGTGTTGATCGGGGGTATTGTTCCAGTCGACTTGTAGGATGAGGTGGTCGGAGTTGGTTTGGCAGGCGGTGAGGAAATAGAGCAGAGCGACGCAGTAGAAAAGTTGGTGTTTCATGTTTGTTTTCGTTTTGTTGGGTTAAGATACGAGAGAATTCAAAATAGATCAAACCATTCTAATTACTTCATATCCAGTACTGTGTCCATCACCTATCCTTCGCAATACATACACAAGTGTTGAGCTTTGATTTCTATGTAAAGACGCTTATCCTTCTTGCTGACCTAATGCTGTATTTCTCTCTTTTCCGATTCAAAATAAACGTCAGGTACTGGCATTCGATCTTCTTTCCGCTTTTTATAGAGGGTATAAGTCCAATTAAACAACCAATTTCGAGGTACTATCCATAGCCAAGTTTGCCACTTTCGCCACGTTGCCAACTTCACCTTTCGCCTAGTCCAGCTTTCAGGTATTGCAATCGCTAAAGCATTCAATTGAGCTGGCAATTGTTTATATCGACGCTGCAAAAACCAGACAGCAGTGCGTGGCATACTCAAACGATGCGAACCAAACGACTGAACATCAAAATCTTCAAGTGGACACTCATCTACTTCAAGGAAAGTACATAACTGTTTCCACACACTAGGAAGATTCGTTCGACATTCCTCCTTAAACACAATTAATAGTTGTTCTTTGGGATAATAGGTCAACCAATTGTTCAATAAGTCTGCGTACTCGGTACGTGTTGTATTCCGAATGGATCCAATATGTAGCAGTGCGCTTTTCGTATCTCTTTTTGTCAACCGTTTACGCTGATAGTTGGAGACTTCCATCAGCGCGTGTGACCAAGCACGAGCTATTGGGTCGCGTAGCACGACAATCAGTTTAGCGTTCGGTAGTACTCGACGCATGTATTCGATGCGCTGTTCGGGCATATCGAAATAATTAGAGGAGCGTTCGCCTATTTGTTTTCCAAGTGCTTCTGCTGTACTAAAAACGGCAGTATATTGATCAAATCGATCGACTGACCGATTAAAAAAGTGTAATTCTTTGGGAGCAGGTGGCATATAAACTTGTGGATGCTGATGTAGCAGTTGTTGTAAGATCACTGATCCACTTCTTTGTGCTCCAATGATGACAAAATCAGGTAAGCGAGTGCCTGCAGGTATATGTAGCTGGACTAATTTCGTCATTGTTGTAAGTGTGCGTTCGTGTAGTGGTTCTTATTTGAGCTAGTTAATTTTATTCGTAAATAGTATGGATTATGCCTTATTGCTTTCGTCGTTCTCTACTAAAGGGAAGCATTCAAGTAAGTCTTCTGCTCCACCCACTTGTACAGTCGGTGCTGCGTATATGCTTGTTTCAATTTTTCTAAGTGACCAACCATATGCATATCTGTCCCTAGTAAATCTACTAGATTTTCTTTCAACAGACGCAATGCCAACTGCTGCACCACTTTTCCATAATGTCCAGTTAAGGATAGCAGATTGACTTGTAGCAAACAACCACGTTCTTTGAGGTGATGGTATTTTTCAAACTCTCGTTCGTAATACGTATAGCGTTCTGGATGAGCTAGAATGGGACGATAACCTTTGGCACAAAGCTGAAATATGTACTGTTGCAACTTTGGTACTTCAGAATAGAAGGACATTTCAATCAAGACATACCGATCTCCAAAGGTCAGGAGTTCATCGTTCTTCAATAGTTGCTCGAAGTGTTCGTCCATAAAATACTCCGCTGCCATCTCCAGCTCTATGTCAATATTTTTTTCTTCTAGATGCTTCTGCAACCGATCGTACGCCCCTCGAATGGTAGCTGGTGTATTCGGGTAATATTCTTGGTATACGTGAGGAGTAGTGATAAGTTTTTGATACCCTAATTCTTTCAATCCTAGAATCAATTGTGTTGATTCTTCCAAATTCTCTGCACCATCATCTATGCCTGGTAGCAAGTGTGAGTGCATATCGACACGCAAAGAGGATAAATCTGCTTGTTTAGTTTTGTTTCTAAAAAAATTCAACATGTAAATAGCTTCTAGTTTTGATTTCAGCCCATGAGTCAACTGAATCTATAGTGATTAATGAAAGTGTACGGATAAGACGGAAAATGGTTTGCGGAAAGTGTCCTTCTATGGTTAGAATAAAAACGTTTCCACTTTTGACAAAGATACCTAGTGTTTTTATGAACTTATCAGCCCTCAAAATGCTCTTTTTACGATAAAAGTCAACGCTCTATTCTTTTTTATTCCTAAATCCATGTTTTTAGGGTTAGCGCATGCCAAGCAATTGGTACATTCTACTATTTTTGTGCCCAATAAGAAACACCTTCATACCTATGCAAAATCGAGTTATCATTCAAAGTGTATCCCCAGAAGTAGATGGTGGCAACTACTTCATCAAACGTGTAGCTGGAGATCGTGTGCAAGTCAAAGCAGCTATTTTCGGGGATGGTCACGATCATGTGCGTGCTGCTGTCAGTTATAAACCATCTGCTGCCAAAAGATGGAAAGAGAATATGCTTGCACATCACGGCAATGATGAATGGTCTGGACACTTTGTAGTCGAAAAAGAAGGTTTCTATGACTATCGAGTAGAAGCTTGGGTCGATCATGTATTGAACTGGTACGAAGGTTTCAAAAAGAAATATAAGGATGGACAGCCCATGCAAGTTGAGCTGCAAATAGGACATGATTTTTTGATGCAGTCAGCAGCAACTTATCCTGCAAAAACAGCGAAAATCTTAAAAAAAGCAGCAAAAGATTTAGCGCAAGATGACTATGAAGCGGCCGTTCGTTCTGTATTGACAGAAGATTTTGCACAGCTTGTCGAAACTTATCCTTTCAAACAACACGTCACTATTTACGATAAAAATCTACGTGTACGCGTCGGACGAAAAAAAGAACTATTCAGTGCGTGGTACGAATTTTTTCCACGATCTACGGCTAAAGAAGTTGGCAAACATGGCACATTTAAAGATGCAGAACGCCTTATACCACGGGTAGCAGAGTTAGGTTTTGATGTTATCTATTTTCCACCCATTCATCCTGTCGGGAAAGTCAATCGAAAAGGCAAAAATAATGCAGTCAACGCCAAAGAAGGTGAGCCAGGTTCTCCCTGGGCAATCGGGAGCGACGAAGGTGGACATAAATCCATCAGTCCAGAACTAGGCACATTGGAAGACTTTAAAGACTTCATGCGTGAAGCTAGTAAATATGGGATCGAAATAGCGATGGATATTGCGTTTCAGGCAGCACCCGATCATCCTTGGATCAAAGAACATCCAGAGTGGTTCATTTGGCGACCAGATGGAACTATTGCCTATGCCGAAAATCCCCCCAAAAAGTATCAAGATATTGTACCCATCAACTTTGAAACAGAAGATTGGCAAAATTTGTGGGAGGAGCTGACAAGTGTCTTCCTCTACTGGTGCAAGCAAGGAGTACGTATCTTTCGGGTCGATAATCCACACACGAAAGCCTTCCGCTTTTGGGAATATTGTATCGAAAATGTACAGAAAAAGTATCCAGATGCCATATTTCTAGCTGAAGCCTTTACGCGCCCTAAAATTATGGCAGAGTTAGCGAAACTAGGTTACTCGCAGTCCTATACTTACTTCACTTGGCGAACGGACAAGGAAAAGATGGAAGAGTACCTCACCGAACTCACCCAAACGGAACTCCGCGAGTACTATCGCCCCAACTTTTGGCCCAATACGCCCGATATTCTTGCGTACGAGATGATGTACGCGAACTCCAATCAATTCGCTAAACGCCTCTTGCTGGCAGCTACACTATCCTCCAACTACGGTGTTTACGGACCAGCATACGAGTTCATGGATCACACCCCAATGGGTAATGGGAAAGAGGAATATTTTAATTCTGAAAAATACGAAGTCAAAGTACACGACTGGGATAAGCGCAACCGTATTACAGACTTGATGAAGCAGCTGAACCGTATCCGACGCGAGAATGCTGCTCTGCAAGATACCTACAACATTCACTTTACAAAAACAAGCAGCGACCAGCTCATGAGCTACGTCAAAATCAGTCA
This sequence comes from uncultured Saprospiraceae bacterium, assembly GCA_964385665.1. Classification (GTDB taxonomy): domain Bacteria; phylum Bacteroidota; class Bacteroidia; order Chitinophagales; family Saprospiraceae; genus JAAUTG01. The sequence goes on along the minus strand of CAYLPW010000174.1, from coordinate 5,050 downwards.
AGACCGTAGTAACATCATTTGGTGCGTCGTCAATTTCGACCCCAATCAAACAGTTAGTGGCTTTGTGGAAGTTCCCAAAGAACTATTTGGTATTCAAGGAGATGTCCGATTGCGACTTTACGATTTGCTTCGCAATGAAACCTACTATTGGAGTAACGATTGGAACTATGTGGAGATCAATCCCTCCCGCTTTCCAGGGCATGTGATGAAATTGTTTTGAGTAGAGATATTAGACTTTAGATATTAGACTTGTTCGGCAGATATAATTAATAATCAAAATGATATTATTACTGTACGGATAGAAAAAGAGCTGTTTCTAACAATAGAACAGCTCTTTTTCTTTACCTACAAATCAAATCGCCTCAAAATACCCCCGTGCAAAACCTCCATCTCCTCTTCGTGTAGATCGCTATCAAACCCAATCAGCTGACTTTCGTGTACTGTCAGAATGCGATTGACTTGCAGCGCCTGCCCTCGCCAAGGAATAATTTCATCGTTGCAATGACGACGAATAATACATGGAGAAATCGGGATAACCTGAAAGTGGTCGTCGAATCGGTTGAAGTGGTCAGCACTGATAATGATGGCTTTCACCCTTCGTCCATTAATGTCGACAAGCCAAATGTTGGAACGGAATTTTCTGGTCATGTTAGGTGGTTTTTGGTGTACTCTAATAGGTCAATGTGAGTGTCTCAGTGTCTACTATTAAAACGAATCTGAACATTTTATAGTTCCTTCCTTTCTAACTTTTACCAAAAAATACAGATTTATTCACATTCAAATAATAGTTGGTAGTGAGCAGCTCATACCGGTTAGATCCTTTTTTTTATTTAGCGAATAGCGTATATAATTTCTCAAAAAATGAGTCAACCACTCTCTTTCCATCTAAAATATTCTATTTTTACGCAAGAACTATGTGTTCATTTAAAGACAAAACACATTTCCAATTTTTACACCTAACTAGGCTCATCCTCTATTGCATCAGCAGTTGTACTAGAAGAAATTAGAGCTTTCAAAACACGCCCTTCACTATGGTTGCTGCGATTATACTTTGCTTTTTCTTAGGCTATGCTGCTATCGTATTTGAACATCCCCTCAAATTAGATAAAACCGTTCCTGCGCTCTTGATGGGTGCTTTATGCTGGGCATTGTTAGCTGTTGGCTTCAACAATGGCATGGTGGAAGTCGTCGATACCCATGAGCATCTATTCGGATTTTTAGGCGATGAAGTCATCGACAAATACGAGCAGGAAGAAGGTTTTAAAAATACACTGCTGCATCATTTGGGGAAGACAGCGGAGATCCTGGTCTTTTTGATTGGGGCGATGACCATTGTCGAAATCATAGATTTGCACCGAGGTTTTGAAATCCTCAAGAACTATGTAACAACGAGAAGTAAAGGCAAACTGCTATGGATTATTGGAGCATTGGCATTTATTCTATCTGCTATCATTGACAACTTGACGGCCACCATCGTTCTTGTCACACTGCTTCGCAAGATTATTCCAGACCGTAACGACCGTCTTTGGTACGCAGGTATGGCAGTCATCGCAGCGAATGCTGGTGGTGCATGGTCGCCTATTGGTGATGTGACAACGACCATGCTATGGATTGGCAATAAGGTATCCGCAGGTGGATTGATTAAATTCTTAGTGATTCCTTCTTTAGTTTGTTTTGCTGTACCTACTTTCATTGCGACATTCCTACCAGCCTTCAAGGGTAAAATAAATGTGAATACCGATGTTTCCGAGACCACCGCTCGTCTATTGAGTAGCCGCTTGATGCTATTTTTGGGACTTGGCATGATCGTATTTGTCCCCATCTTCAAAACGTTGACGCACCTACCCCCCTATTTAGGAATGATGTTGAGCTTAGGTGTCGTTTGGTTAGTTTCTGAGTATGTACATCCCGAAGAAGATTTCACGGAAGAACGCCGACATGTCTATTCTGCACACAAAGCACTGTCACGCATTGAGTTGTCGAGTATACTTTTCTTTTTAGGTATCTTGATGGCAGTAGCTGCGCTGGAAAGTCTAGTCATTCCAGGTACGGAATTCGGAACGTTGCGCTATGTAGCGGAAGGTTTGGATACAGCCATACCAGATCAGAATATCGTGGTGTTGCTTCTAGGTGTTGCCTCTGCGGTCATTGACAATGTACCATTAGTAGCGGCATCTATGGGGATGTACGATCAGCCAATGGACGCTCGACTGTGGCACTTTATCGCCTATGCAGCAGGTACAGGTGGTAGTATGCTCATTATTGGTTCTGCGGCAGGTGTGGCTGCCATGGGCATGGAGAAGATTGATTTCATTTGGTATCTGAAAAACTTGGCTTGGTTGGCATTTATCGGATTTTTAGCAGGTGCGTTAGTGTTTATAGGATTGACTAGTATCCTATTGTAGACCAACTCTTTTGGAGTTCAACATTTCATAAAAGCGTCGGATGTTTCATAGATGGGAGCGTTCGACGCTTTTTCTATCAAAATGAGTAGATGAAAAAAGCTTGTTCCTTCATTTGGTTACCGATAGGATTTGGTCTGGTGATGGCTTGTGCGAGTCAATCAGAACAAACGTTGGTCGGCAATTGGCGCGTCAAACGACTGATAGAAGCAGAGCAAGAAGTAATTTTCGATGAGTTGCAAGAAGTCCATTTTTCTTTCTATGATGATGGCAATTATACGTTTTCAAGTACGCTCAACTATCGAGAAGCTGGTCGCTATGAACGACGTGGCAATTTTCTACATGTGACCGATACGCTGCCTAGTAACCATCAAGAACGTCGCGTTAAAATCATGAAGTCCAATCCCGATTTTCTACAGCTACGTATGAAGACGAACCAGATAGAACGCACACTAGACTTGGTCAGAATAGATTCAATTTAGGTCGCTTCCAGACTAGTAACCAAACTTCCATGCACGTCGTGTAGTTTTGGCATAGGTAAGGTGTTACTAATTAGTTCTCTCCCGAAACAGGTAACAATTAGCACTTCTATTCTTTGATACTTATACAATCAGTTATGCTTCGTTGGCTCATTACTCTTCCAATTGTCCTAGTCTGTATGACTTCTTCTTTTGCACAACTCCCCGAGTTCGATAAACTAGAAATGGGTCTTTGGGAGCGACTACAGCAAACGGAAACAGCCATAGAACTGATTCTTTTACTAGAAGATGGGAAGGAAATTGATATTCCTACAGGCAGCAAATTGGAACGTGCTAACAGCGTTTTCAATCAGCTACAATCGAACGCTCATCAAAAGCAAGCAAGACTGAAGCAGTGGTTGAATGAGGCGAATATTCCCTATCGTTCCTTATACATTGTCAATGCGTTATTGGTAGATGGTGATGCCAATTTGGTACGCACATTGAGTACACATCCCGACATCAAACGAATCGTTTATAACGCGCCCTCTCCCCTACCCGAAGTCCTGCAAGACGAGATTGAGTTGCGAAGTGCTGTCGAATGGGGGATCATCAACATGAAAGCGAATCAAGTTTGGGATCTGGGATATAGAGGCGAAGATGTTGTGGTAGGTGGACAAGACACTGGCTACGAATGGGAACATCCAGCCCTCATTGACCAATATCGTGGCAATAGAGGTGACGTCATTGACCACAACTACAATTGGCACGATGCGATCCGAACCATCAATCCACTGAACGATACAATCAATGACCCCAGCTTGAATCCTTGCGGTCTAGACTCTTTTTTTCCTTGTGACGACAACAATCATGGAACGCACACTATGGGGACAGCCGTCGGTGAAGCTCCTGACAATCAAATCGGTGTCGCCCCCGAAGCGCAATGGATCGGCTGTCGAAATATGGAACGTGGCTACGGCACGCCGTTTACGTACTTGGAATGTTTTGAGTGGTTTTTAGCTCCGACCAATTCGTTCAATGAACATCCACGACCTGATCTTGCACCACACGTTATTATCAACTCTTGGTCGTGTCCTGAGCTAGAGGGTTGCACACCTGATAACTTTGCTTTGCTACAGGCTGCTGTGAAAAACTTACGGGCGAGTGGTGTAGTAGTGGTGGTGTCCGCTGGCAATAGTGGTCGACAAGGTTGCGCTTCTATCAGTACACCAGCTGCCATTTTTCCAGAAAGTTTTACTGTGGGTGCGATCAATCGGAACGACACCATTGCGGATTTTAGCAGTCGTGGGTCAGTGACTTACAATGGAGTTACTTTTATTAAGCCTAATGTAGCAGCGCCTGGCGTTGGTGTTCGCTCGGCAATTCGAGGAGATCGGTACGCTACATTTAGCGGAACGAGCATGGCGGGGCCACACGTCGCAGGTGCTGTCGCGTTGATGATTAGTGCTAATCCCGAATTGGCAGGACAGGTGGAAGACATTGAGCGTCTTTTAGAGGAAACAGCTATTGAAATGATGCCAGAGGTCATTTGTGCGCCAAGTGGAGAATCATTGGATTTAAACAATACGTATGGTCATGGTCGTGTGGATGCATTAGCAGCTGTGGAAGCAGCACTATTATTTTCGAGTACAGAGCAGCTACTGCCTGAGGATCAATTTACGCTATTTCCTAATCCCTCTACTGGCATCTTTTATTTGAATGTGCCGACTACAGCTGAACGAATAGTTCGTGTTTTGGATGGACAGGGCAAAGTAGTAAGGACGTATCGCTGGATCGCTGACCATCAGCTGGAAATGGATCTAAATGCGCTTCCATCTGGTATCTATTTTTGCCAGATTCAGGAAGACGGGCGAGTAGCATATCGAAAGTTGGTGAAACGGTAACTTATCTTATCTAGAGGTGATCGGTGAAATCGCTTCGCGTTGAAAAGTGAGACTAGCAATAGCAAATGATTCAAAAGAGGAAGGAATTCAAGAAGACTTTTGAAGTTAGCAATGCTGGCTTTAGGCAGTCAGCCACTGAATAGTCAATAGCCTACGCAGCTAGAATTATACCAAATTCAATAATGAAGTACGTAAATATAAGCTAGATTATTTTAAGGCTAATCAAGGCAAAAAGCGCAGACATAGCCGTAGCTACGGCGAGTATTTTTAACGAAGAGTAGACTTA
>CAYLPW010000173.1:0-10677 GCA_964385665.1 uncultured Saprospiraceae bacterium | reverse complement strand
CTGTTGGCTGTTGGCTGTTGGCTGTTGGCTGTTGGCTGTTGGCTGTTGGCTGTTACAGCGCAAATTGCTGAACTTCAGTACTGTTCAGGTTTTTTTTGGGCAAGATGCTGTCGTAATTCGTAATTACAAAACACGTCGTACACTATTCACGTAGCTGCCTCCGAATAGATTAACGTGTGCCAGTAAATAGTACAATTGATAGATCGGCAGTCGTTCAGGAAAACCTGGAGCTAAAGGATAGGTAGCCTCATAACTTTCGTAAAAACGAGCATTGAAGCCACCAAATAAATAGGTCATCGCAATATCCATTTCTCGGTGCGCATAACAAACAGCTGGATCGATCAGTACAGGTTGTCCAGCTTTATCGCATAGGAAGTTGCCACTCCATAAGTCACCATGAATGAGCGAAGGTGGTTCTATTGGAAAAAGATTAGGCAGTCGCTGATGCAAACGTTCAAAAGCGCGTTCATCGGTGCTGTTCAAGCGTCCGCCTTGGAGTGCCGTTTGTAATTGTGGCTGAATGCGTTCGTTCCAATAGAAGCTTGTCCAATTAGTATGTTGACGATTGGATTGTGGTAGGCTACCGATAAAGTTGTTGGAGGAGAAACCAAATTTGGGCGCAGTGATGCTATGCAATTCTGCTAGACTTGTTCCGAATCGTTCCCAAAACGAAGTAGCGCGCGTTCCCTGTTCAATGAATTCCAGCACTAACAGCGTCGTCTGCTCCACCGTTTCTAACAACAGAACTTCTGGCACACGCATCGTTTGTGTAGCTGCCAACGCTTGTAAGCCGACTACTTCTGTTTCTAACAGTGCTGCATTTGTGTTTTGTTTTAGGAAGAAATTGCCTGTAGAAGTCGTCAAAAGACGGGCATCATTGATGCAGCCGCCACTGACAACTGTATCTGTTAAAATTTGAACATGAAGTATTTCTTCTAGCTGTTGCTGAGTATCCGGATGTAGCATTGGCAGACTCTTTATTGTCGAATATCAAATATTGAACAAAGAACAAAGAATATCGGCTGTACTAAACACTACCTATTCTATGCTTTTACATTCCTCAAAACGATGAACTCCAGAATACCTATAAGCTACGCATCTCGCACTTTTACATTTAGTATTACTCTGTTTAGCATTTTACATGTTCAACTCATCACCCAACAAAGAATATCGGCTGTACTAAACACTACCTATTCTATGCTTTTACATTCCTCAAAACGATGAACTCCAGAATACCTATAAGCTACGCATCTCGCACTTTTACATTTAGTATTACTCTGTTTAGCATTTTACATGTTCAACTCCTCACCGAATCAACGTCACGTCTCCTTCCACCACGATCACCGCACTATCAATAAATTCCACTTCTGCATAAAAAGCATAGACACCACTAGCAGCTTCCTCTCCAGTCGCCGTCGTTCCATTCCATCCCTGTTCTGGTATGCCTAGCTGAATGTCGCTGGCGTCAAACACCAAATCGCCCCAACGGGAGAAAATACGCAAGGTTTTAATCCCGCGAGTGGATCGTCCGCCAAAGAGGGTAAACCACTGATTCGCAGTATCCATTGACAAAGGCGAGAACACACTAGGCACAAAAACTGGTCGATTTTTTTCCACTCGAATGATAAGCTGATCCATAGCTGGGCAGCCATTTTCATCGAACACAGTAATGGTGTACTCTGCATTGTTGAAAGGTAGCACACTTGGATCGGGGCAGTCGATACAGCTTAAATTTAGACTATCGGTACTTGACCATTCGTAGCGGACGATGTTTTTATTGAAGGGCAAAACAACGGCATTCAAATCCACCTCAAATCCTAATTCTATTGTCTGGTCAGCCCCGACCTCTACAAAGAAAGAATCGGGTTGCATTACTGTTCCTACCAGTGCCTCGCCTTCACAGCCTCTCGCGTCGCGCACCATCACTTCGTACGTACCTGCGGGCAGATTCTGAAGAATAGAATCTGGCTGAAAACCTTCCTCAACTATACCGTACTCAAAAGGTGGTGTACCTCCCGTTGCCAATATTTCAATACCCCCATCCGAACCGCCAGGACAAAGGACATCTAAAATATTGATGATCTCAGAGTCAATGCCATCTGGCTCAATGATGAGTGCAGAGGCAGCAATTTCACAGCCATTGGCATCTTGAATGTTGACTTGATAGGTGCCAGCTGTCAGTCCTTCAATACTTGCTTCCATTTCTCCATTATCCCATTGAAAAACATAACCACCTACTCCTCCACTTATATCAGTGTCGATACGTCCATCCGTCAATCCTTTACAACTAATATCTAAGGCATCTAACATCAGTTGTAAACTATCTGGTTCGCCCACTTCGACAGCGAAAGTTGAGCTGCAACCATTCGCATCACGTACATCTACGCTGTAGCTGCCAGCAGCAATGTCTTCAAGTGTATTATCTACTCCAAAACCATTGCCAAAGTTATATTCGTAAGGTGCAGTTCCTTTTATAGGCGATATAATCAAGACACCATCCGAAAAACTGGTGCATGAAGGCTCTATGACTGGTGCTACATTTTCATTGAGTTGAATGCTATCTTCTGCAATGAAGACTTCAAAGGGTTCACTAGTGCAGTTTTGTTCATCCCGAACGATGACCGAATATGTTCCTTCTGAAAGTCCTTCACGGCGTGTCTCTCGCTCGAATATGCCACTGCCATCCCAAGCAAACTCGTAAGGTACTGTTCCACCAGTTGCACTTACCTCAATGACGCCATTGCTGCCACCACCACAGTCTGGGAGTGTCGCCAATTCAAACTCTGGAGTCGGCGGTTCTACCACATTGATCGTTGTGACTTCTGTGACCGTACAGCCCAAATCCGTTTCAATCGTTAAGGCAATCAATTTAGGTCCAGCAGTTGTATAGCTGACTTGGTGTGGCCCTTCACCACCTTGCATACTTGGAGTAGCATTCGTTCCAAATACCCAATTCCAATCTGTTATGACTCCTGCATCGAAAGAAGAAGCATCAGTAAAAGCAATCGTTTCGCCTAAACAAATCGTATTGTCGTCTTCGTTAACGTCAATGGAAGCATCGAGCGTAAAATCTGCTTGTGGACCTCGAAAACTACCTGTTCCTCCGAATTCGATAGAGAAACCATTATTGGTAGAGGTAAAGTTATTGATCGCCAATGCATAAGCGACGCCTGCCTCCATATCCAAAGGCGATAGGAAGCTATTTTGACGTCCTAAATTACAACCTGCTGGCTCATCATTGTCGCGTTCTCCTATTCGCAAACCTGTTGGTCCCATACAGCGACTGGGATAGGCAAAATCACCAGATGCCATACAGCGTAGCACCCGTTTTCCAGAGCAATTTTCTAGTCCATTGGGTAGTTCATAAACCACGAAATCTAAGTCGTCCGTTTCATTGGAAGGCGTCAACGTAAAGACCAATTCGCCTGGCTCTTCGCATATCCAAGTATACCAAACCGAGTTGGTTTCGATATTGGTGGCAGTTCCATTCGCAAAACAAAGTGCGTCGTCCATTTCGCGCCGATCTTGTCCTGCTCCTCTCACATTTTGCACCGTAAAACCAGATTTATCACAAAGCACAGAGGCAGTCGGACAGTCGGAAGAAGGATCAGCAGGTGGATTAAAATTATTGAGACACAACTGAAACGTTCCAGTTCTTCCATTCCTACCTTGCACGCGAATTAGATAAGTTTGTCCGGGCGTAAGTCCTCCTTGATAGAGTTCGATAATATCGTTTCGCTCATTGTCCGTTTGGCATTCTAGTTGCCCTAGTGTTCCGCCACAAGTTCCTTCGTAGATAGTCGCTTCGGGGTTCTCTAAACTTCCACCTGGTGCTATTGTGGTATTGCCTCGAATAATGACTGTCACATCCGTTCGCAGCGCGACAAATGAAAACCAAACATCGTCGTGAGCATCAGTAAAGCAGGTCGCTTCGTCGTAGCCAGAAGGGGTAGCATCTACGTTACTGAATGCGTTGGGTGCAGAGCAAAAGTTGAAGACTTCATCAATGGGTATAGCGGTCTCGCAGTTGTCGTTAGCAGGTTGTGCATACAATTGTCCCATGCTCATTAGGAGTCCCACGAGGATAGCATATAATTTTCTCATAAGTTTGTGATTCATTGCTTCCATCATTAATAGACCATGATGCCAGCAAAAACGTTGGGAGTACAGAGAATGTACCTAAAAATAGAGTTATTAGATGTGGGAATTGAAAGGATGGACGCTAATTTTTACGTCTGCTGATTATAACGTACATTAACACTTCAATGATATAAATGTTATGGATTTGTGGACGAAATTAGATATAGTATGAGCGCTTTTCTACCCAATTTAGTCACACTGTTGAACCTTGCCTTTGGTTGTTTGGCGGTTGTTTTTCTGTTTAAAGGACAGTGGCAGGCTGCTGTTTGGTGTGTAGGGGGTTCGCTGCTCGCTGACTTTTTGGATGGGGCTGTGGCACGCTTATTAAGGGTATCCTCTGAGCTGGGCAAGCAGCTGGATTCGTTGGCGGATATGGTGTCGTTTGGGTTTGTGCCAGGTGTTATTTTGTATCATCTGCTGAAAATAAATTTCGCGTATCCCGAAGTTGGTTTTCTCATTACCTTGATGTCCGCTTTGCGATTGGGAAAGTTCAACATTGATACGCGGCAGACCGATCAGTTTATTGGATTGCCGACACCCGCTTGTACAATTTTCATTATTGGGGTGCTGTTGGTGCATCAGTTTGATGCTTATGAATTAGGGGTGATTATTATTCAGCCAGCTGTTCTCCTCACCGTCACCGTGTTGTTTTCTTATCTATTGATAGCAGAGTTACCTTTATTTAGCTTAAAATTCAAGCATTTGCGATGGCGCGAAAATGAATGGCGTTTTATTTTTCTGATCTTAGCGGTGTTACTACTTTTGTGGCTTCAAACACTGGGTTTGCTGGTAGTTATTTTACTGTATCTATTGATTTCGGTACTTCTTAATGTACGCTCACGTAAGGCTGTATCATAGCGGCAAACATTCAACCAACTATAAGAAAATTTAGACAGATGAAATTCAAAGCAGAAATAGACATTATGCCACATGCAGAACTGTTAGACCCACAAGGAAAAACAGTTCTCAAAAATATGAATCATGTAGATATTGAAGGCGTGGAAGACGTACGTATTGGGAAGCATGTGACCATGACATTTGAGGCAGCAGATCGCGCCGCAGCGGAGGAGCTGACGAAGCGAAGCTGTGAAAAGTTGTTGGCTAACTTGATTATGGAGAAATATACCTTCGAGTTGCATGAATTAGAAGCAGCTGAAGTTTAGTAGCGATAATAGACTTTAGATGATAGACTTATTCCAAAAGTAGTTGCAGATCAAAATGATATAATTGGGTCAATTTCTATCTCAACTACCTCTGCCAAGAACTAACTTTCCACTATGCGCCTATTCCTACTGCTTTTTCTTCCTTTATTATTGAGCAAATGCGAGACTAACGATTTGCAGCAAGCAGTAGACCTTCCTCATGAGGCATACGGCGACAACAAGCCAATGGAGGGTGTTACATTCGTCGCGCCACCGCGTCCTTTCCCTGAACCACCGATGCCACCTATTCAAGAAGTCGGTGCGGATTGGATAGCTATTGTTCCATATGCGTTTACGCGTCAAGGACAACCTAACGTTTTTTATGGCAGCGATCGGCAGTGGTGGGGAGAACGTATTGTTGGGATTGAAGAAACGATCAAACAAGCACGACAAGCAGATATTCAGGTGTTGTTGAAGCCACAGGTGTATGTTCCAGGTAGCTGGACAGGTGACCTAACCTTCTCAACTGCTGCTGAATGGGAAAAATGGGAAGCGGAGTACACAGACTATATTTTGCGAATGGCGACTTTAGCTGAAGCTCAAACTGTAGCCTTGTTGTGTGTAGGAACGGAGTTCAAAAAAGGTGTGGTAGAACGCACTGCTTTTTGGCACGAACTGATTCAAAAAGTGCGCGAGGTGTACAGCGGGAAGTTAGTCTATGCTGCCAATTGGGATGCGTATCAGAATGTATCGTTTTGGCGAGACTTAGATTACATAGGCATCAATGCTTATTTTCCATTAGATCCTGAGACAACTCCTTCGGTGGCTACTTTAAAAAAGGCTTGGTTACCAGTTTTCAAAGAGATTCAAGATTATCAACGAAATATTGGTCGTCCAGTCATCTTTACGGAATTTGGATACCTGAGCGTAGATGGCAGTGCTTACAATACATGGGAACTGGAAGGTAAGGTAAAAAGTCTACCCATCAATGAGCAAGCACAAGCCAATGCGTATCAAGCACTTTTTGAGACGTTTTGGAAAGCCGATTGGTGGCATGGCGGTTTTGTCTGGAAGTGGTTTCCGAACATGGAAGGAGGCGAGGGTTACAATGACCGAGACTATACACCACAAGGGAAAAAGGGCGAAGAGACACTACAAACTTGGTATACTGATCGCTAATGCGTGATCTGTTTTTTTCTCCACTCTTTTCGCATCCGATAGATGGTGGCAGGTCCTATTTGAAGCTTTTTGGCGATTAAAGGAATATCGTTGTCGTACATTTCTAGATAATACTGAACAATGAATTCTTTGTATTCCTTCATGGTGATTTCTTTTCTGAAGAAGTCCCGAACTGTTCGAGTATTGTTGAACTGAATATGATCTTCCGTGACCTCTTCACCGTCTGATAGTACTGCTGCTAATCTGACAATTGCTTTTAGCTCACTTAAATTTCCGGGAAATGAGTAATGCATTAGTTTATCTGCCGCATCCGAAGTTAATCTTTTTGGAGGAATGTCATTCTCCTCACAAAATCTATTTAAATAGTAAGTTGCCAACAAAACAATGTCATGCACTCGCTCTCTCAGCGGCTTTACATGTATGCTCAAGCCCAACAAACGATAGTACAAATCTGCTTTGAAGTCACCCTCTTTTACCTTTCCTATTAAAGGCTTCGTAGTGCTGACGATGTAGCGTATATCTCGATCAAAAAACTGCTGATGTTCTGCCCCTCTTATACGCTCACTTTTAAATAGCTGCATTAATTTTCCTTGTAGCTTATCTGATATCTGATCTATGTTATCCAAATACAGTGTTCCACCGTTTGCTTCCTCAATAAGCCCTCTTCTGCTGCCATTCAAATTTTCAAATCTTTCTTCTGGATGCCCGAATAGTTCTAGTACTATCTGATCTTCATCGCTCGCACTTAAGTCAATAGCCACGAACGGCCCCAACCTTCTAGCTGAGTTATAATGAATACGTCTAGCAATTTCTGTTTTGTCCGTTCCTACTTCACCGTTGATGATTACATTTATAGTCGACTGACTTGCCTTAGTCGCTAATTTTAGGGTTTCACCTATGCTGTTGCTACTATTCTTCAACGTAATGTCTAAGGCAAATCGGTCATCCAACTCCCTACCTAATCTGTGAATAGCTTCTAGTATAGACAACTTCTGAGTAATATTTTCGACAATAAAAGTCGTCCGAGTTTTTATACATTCGTTTTTCAATATATAATCGTAAACATCTTGTTGTAGAAGCTTTAGTGCAGTTTGATGATTTTCTTTTTCGAGCAGTGCTACTACTTCTATTTTACTGTTGTACTTTTTTATTTCGAGGCAAGCTTGCTGTATTTTTACGTCACCGACGGCAGCGTCTATAAAAATAATATCTGGCTGAATTTTAAGATGCTTTAAGCTTTCTTTGCCACTATCAAAAATGTGAACTTCGCAGTTGTCATCAGTCTCCAGCACATTGCTCAGTAAGTGCTGATACATTACATCCTCAACAACAATAAATACCTTATAGTGTCCTAACTTTGGGTAGCCCATAGTAACTTCTTTTATGAACGATAGCGCATGTCAGTAAAGATGATTTCAATTGTCTTTGTATACGAGAAAGGTAACACAGTTTGTAAGAATTGGTGTAATCTACAAATTATCTATTTATTTAATATCAAAAAACAGTATTACTATCAAAAACCATAGCAATATGTGGAATATCGTCTTCTAAATATATCTCGCCTTCCACTCGAAAGCCCAAAGATTCATAAAATCGGGTCAGATAGACTTGAGCAGATATCTTGATAGGAGCATTTGTCCACTTCTTATTCGCTACACGCAGAGCTTCCTTCATGATGGCTCTACCATATCCTTTCCCCCGATATGCCATACCACTCACTACTCTCCCAATAGATACATAATTTTCGTAGGATACGCCTTTCGGTAACAATCGAACATAAGCAGCGATAGCCTCTTGCTCGTAGCACATCAAGTGCAAACTGCTCAGATCCTTCCCATCTGCGTCCAGATAAGGGCAGTTTTGTTCAACGATGAACACCTCTTGACGGAGTCGCATAATCGCATAAAGTTCCTGCAAACTCAAGGCTGCAAATTCCTTTAGGACAAAAACAGGTGGCATGGTAGCGGAGATTAGAATGGAATATCTTCGTCTGAATTCATCTTGGATTGTAGAATCTGAATATTGCCGTAATTCGCATCGCTGTTGCTATCGTCATCGACATCAAAGCCATCCAATGCGAAGTCATCCAAGTCATCAAATTTTGCAAACTGATCAATAAATTTTAGCTTGATCGTCTTGGTTGCTCCGTGTCTATTCTTAGCAAAAATTAATTCTGCTACGCCTTTCAAGGATTGTCCTTCCTCATCCTCCATGATCTGATAGTACTCAGGTCTATAGATGAAAGCAACCATATCGGCATCTTGTTCGATGGAGTTGTGAACAACGATATTATTGGCTACAAAATTGGAGACACTTGGAACAGTCGCGTCATAAACCATCTCTTCTCCCAATGACGTGATGGAAATAATCTCATCCCAAATGATGTCTGATTGCTTTTCAACTGAAACTTCCTCTACAGCAGCAATCTTATCACCTACTGACAACTCATCCAAGCGCACCCATCGATCTAGTTTCCTGAAAGGATGATTGGCGCTTGCCTTTATCCTTCTTCCAGTACTAGTCTTCAACTCAAATACTTCTTTTGTGCCAGACGGAAATGCTCGAGTTAAGATATGACTTCCTAGTTTTCTGTTTTCGTCCATCGCTACTACAGGAATTGGCGTTTGTTCTGTTCTTTCTGCCAAAGACTGAATAGTTAGTTGCTCCCCTGTCTGCGCATTTATCAAAATAGCATCACCTGTCAAACAACCCGATTCTCTCAAATCCGACAACTGCGGACGCTTCGTTCCACCCCGCACTTCCACTGCCCGACTCAGCTGCGACAGCGCAATCACAGGCACGTCCAACTCTTTCGCCAATGCTTTCAACGAACGCGAGATCATACTGACCTCTTGCTCTCGATTGCCGCGACTGTTTTCACCACCACCACTCATCAGTTGTAAGTAGTCGATGATGACCAACTGAATATCATGCTGCATTTTGAGGCGACGACATTTGGCACGCAGTTCAAAAATGTTGATGCCAGGTGTATCGTCGATGAAGATGGGGAGATCACTCAATCGCTCAATGGTCGAATTAAGATGGAGCATTTCGTCATTGTCCAGTTTTCCAGCCCGTAGTTTTTGTCCAGAGACTTCCGCTTCTAGCGAGATAATTCTAGTGACTAACTGAACGTTGGACATCTCTAAGGAGAAAATGGCGACTCCTTTTCCGAAGTCAGCGGCAGCATTTCGAGCAAGGGAAAGCACATACGATGTGTTATGCGTGACCGTCATATCTTCTAATAAGAATAACTTATTACCATCCAACTCAAAGCCATAATAGTCGTCTACGATGTCCTTTTCGACTTGAATACCTGTAACTTTCCAGTTCACAATACTCTTCCAAGGATTCGCTTTCTTACGTACTATTCGTACTGGAATTCGATGAATATCTCCATAAATTCGTAGTCGCCAAACAGTGGTTTCATAACCGATGGAAGCAATACTTGCTTTTTTAGATTTTAAGGAAGTCCGAAATCCTAACGAATCACACAGATATTTGATTTGTCTAGCTAAACCTTCCCTTTTTTGAGTGATTCCGTAGCCATTTGATTGTACTAGATAATGCCCGTCGCTGTCGATCAAGCCTGCAAGCAATTCCAGTCTTTTCGTGGTGGAATTATACAGATAGTTATCGGGAATATGTTTGTGATGTAATACACCTATTTCTCTTAGCATTTTTTTCATAGAATCGCCAGTGTGTCCTGGTCGTCCACCTACGATGGAGTATTTATGTGTTCTATCTTTAGGTTGATCCCAACGAACTCGAAAATCTAATGCTTTCGCATACTCGTAGATATAGTCGACGACTTCTTCATCTTGGTTTGTCACCTCCACCTTTGTGCGTGAACCATCGCCCAACCATATACCTAAAAAGTAAGGCTCGACAGTCGTATGCTGTTCGTCCAACTCAATAGCGACACGATAGCCTTTGTAGTTTGTTTTAAACTTATTGGAACGTGTTAAATAGTCTCGAACTGAGATGTTTAATACGTCGCCACGCTCGCCACGTCCTTGTTGTCGACTTTTTTTGAGCGAGAGGATATGACTTTCATTCACGCGGTAGTCAATGCCTTTGTTTTGTCGTACCCAATACATCTGCTCCTGTCCTCTTGCCAACGAAAGTACTCGACGAGGTGTGGAATCATTGCCCATTAATAGATCACCTACGCGTATATCTTCTACCTTCTTCAACCGCCCATCGTACATCACCA
>CAYLPW010000172.1:0-10797 GCA_964385665.1 uncultured Saprospiraceae bacterium | reverse complement strand
CGGTCAAAATTAGCTTTCGCAAACTGATAACCAGACTCTCCTTGCTGCTCTAAACTCTTTATATCTAGCTTCAAGTAGTAGTCAATCTTCGCTGCATAATCCGCTGGATTTTCGGGTTCTACATATACTCCACATTTGGCGTCTTCTACCAAGTCACGCGATACGCCATCTATGAGCATAAAAATAGGACGTTTGCACGCCATGTAATCGAAGGTCTTATTAGAATAGATCGTTTTGAAGGTATCGACTCGCTTCAAAACAGATGAGCCAAAATCAGCTGCATTGATATATTTGAACACTTCCTGCTTAGGAACAGCATCTTGAAAACGGATATTTTGCAAGCCTCTCATCTGTGCTTCTTCCTTCAACATAGCTTTCTGCATTCCATCACCAATAAGGAGGAATAATACTTCGGGATGAGTCGTTTGAATCCGTTCTGCTGTGTCTATCACTTGAATTAAATGATTCGCTACTCCATGTGCCCCAACATACACAATCACCTTCTTTTCTCCCCATCCCTGTGCTTCCCGGAACGTTTGCCTATCAAAACCATTGTTAAGTAACTTATCGGAAAGACTAAAATCAGCAGCGTTCGGAATGAATATGATTTTTTCTTTAGGAACTCCTTTATCTTCAATTAACTTTTCTCGAAATGCAGGTGTCAGTACGTTGATGAGCGTTGCCTTTCGATACATGAACGCTTCAAACCAGTAGGCTAGTTGAATGATCCACTTATTCTTTAAAACTCCAGTATCTATTGCTGATTCGGGCCACAAATCACGCACTTCGAAGATGAAAGGAACACGCTTGAACAGAGAAAGTAGGTATGCCGTGATGCCAACAAACAAAGGTGGTGAAGTCACTAGAATGACATCATATTTCCCTTCAGTCTTGAACAAACCAGCATAAATACTAGAAAACACAAAGGAGAAATAACCCCACAAACGCCCTAAAAAATTAGTGTTGTAGGCTTCTGATACGTGACAGCGCAGTACTTCTACTTGATCGTGCATTTTTTGAACGAACCACTTGCCTTTGTATTCTGCTCTTTTTTCTTTTGCATTGGCATGCATCATACCTGCCAAGACGGTAATCTCATGACCTTGTTCTGACCAATGACGCGTCATTTCGTTGAAACGTGAGCCGCCACCATCGTCTGTTTCTAAAAAATATTGATGAATGAGTAGGATTCTCATTGATTTGTAATCTTCGTTTGTATCACTTTGCCGCTAGTCGAAAACACAATTACTTCGGTTTCTTCTTTTTCGCCATAGCGACTCGAATAAAAACCTTTTTGCCGTTTTGGAGCAATGGATTCTCCCTTCTCGTCTATAGCTTCTATTCTAAAATATCGGTCAAAAGTAGAAGATATATTCCAATACTGTTGAATAGGTAACTCCGTATTGTGTTTGACTTGGTCTTTTATATGCCAAACTGGATATCTCTTGTCTTTGACAACCGTTCTTATGTGTTGACTATTCTTGTCGATCTGCTGGAATGCTTGGATACTCCCTTTAAAATAAAAATCGTTCGTTCGTTCTATAAGTTCTGCGGATAGTGCTTTTGACCAATTGAACCAAATAAATCGAGGTCCTTTCAACATTTGGTCTTTATCACCTATCGTTACCGTATTGTGAGCCGACGTACCATTGAAATAGCGGACTAGTTCGGGTGTTGTGTTATATTGATACGTGCCTGCGTCGCGCAATATATTCTCGCCTTTATACCAAATATCTATGTGCAAGTTATCGGCATGAGAAGGACGGTCTTTGTAACTCCCACATTTGATGAATGTAAAGCTATCTGCATCGCGCATGGTGTAGTAGCCACCGTTTGGAAATTCGTTTAACTGGTGCTGCTCTAGCTGAAAATCAGTCGTTTTCTGCTGTTTTACATGACTGCTATACCAATCAATATCTTCTTGCAGATCGTCTTCTTGGAACAAAGAGTCACGAGAGAAAAAATAGTACAGCGCATTTAATTGAGGACGGTAGTCTCTGTAAGAACAATCATTTAGTTTGAAAAACAACGCTCCATCGTTGGCGCCATAGTTGGGCAGGTGACCATTACTTTTTTCGGTACACTGATACAAATAATTCAAAGATTTTCTAGCGCGTTCGTAAACGACTTCTTTGAATCGCTCCCCATTTAGCTCAGCTAGATAAAGTGCTTTCGTCAACAACTGAATCACTACCCGATGGTAGTTGTGCGAAAATTGAAGAAACGTTCCATCCTCGTAAATTTGATATTCAATTTCCTGCTCGAACCACGCTTTGCCTCTTGTTTTCCAACTAGCAGCTTCTGGGAAAAAAGGAAATAATAGCCCTCCCAGATACAGCATCAATGTCTCTGTTATCGCATGGTTATTCCGCACCGCGATGCGCGAGAAGTCAATATTAGCATAGACGTGTTTAAGTTGCCAATAGATGCTATGCATAATTTGTTGAAAACGCTTTTCCGTCAATGCAGGCGTATATTTGTAATATTGGAGTACGAACAGCCAATTGAGTACACGTAGAGAAATTTCTTGACTACATCTCCAGTTTGGTCCTCTATTGGTTGGATTGGCTTGAATCCAGCTTTCTATTTCTTGAAGTACTGTTTCGGATTGATCTTTTTGAAAGTGATAGTCGTATCGGACTAATGCGTAGAGGTAGGAAAAGCGCGATTTCTCCCAAACGTATTTGATGTCACCTGCGGCTTCAGAAAGATCGGGAATGTCTAGCCAATGTTTTTGTTGATCGTATTGATAGCCATTGGATGGGTTGGTGAGCCAGTCGTAATCGCGCCCGATATGATGTAGCTTGGCATTGAAATAGATGAGCTGCCCAGATTGGAAGAGTTCAACATCTTGTTTTAATTGGTCAGAGGGTCGGCGTTGGATGTTCAGTGATTCACGACTCTCGAAGAAGTAGTTAATTTCAAGCTGCTGCCACTCTTTTAAACGAATAAACGATTGCTGCTCTACTTGCGTCGGAAATTGCTCTTTAAGTAAGCCTGTCTTCCGTTTCAATTCAAACAACGCACGAAAACGTACATATCGCCAGCCCATATTGCGTAACAGTTGTACGCCCAACCTACCTTTTTGAACTATAGGGTGACCCAAGCTCTTGTCTTTAGCGACTCAATAGCTGCAAAAGAAGCCAATGTCGTATTGATGAGCGACTCGAATGGAATGAGCGCGTTTCCTCCATTTTCTGCCCGACTGACTAGTTGGGTAAACTGTGCTTTATGCCCCTTGTCTAGTTTTGTTTTTAAGCCAGAGAAACCTTTCGTTCCGTACCCTTTCAACTGCCGAAAGTTATCCAGAACGATTGTTTTTTCCTCGCTGTAGACCTCTACACGTTCTTTGGAATACGCTTTATTGCCATTAGAAAAATAGTTGACTGTTCCTAGATCGCCATTCTCGAACTGGAGTAGTAGGCTAGCGTTATCTGTATTTTCGTTTGGATGCTCTCCCAAAGCTGTCATGCAAACTGCTTTCACTAGACTTCCACTGAAATAAGTCAACAAATCAATAAAATGACAAGCTTCGCCAATGATGCGTCCACCGCCTACTTCCATATCGTGTACCCAAACTTCGGGAGGAATTGCTCCAGCATTCATGGTTGCGATCATGTTTTTGGGAGCTTGTTCATTGAGTAGCGATTTGATTTTTATGCTATGTGGCGAAAAACGACGATTGAAGCCTACATTTAATATGGCATCGCTGTTTTGATACGTATTTCTTAGTTCTTCTAACTCTTCATGATTGAGTGCCAATGGCTTTTCCACGAATACATTTTTGCCAGCTTTCAGGGCGCTATTTACCAGTTGAGCATGTGTGTTGTGGCGCGTCGTAACGATGACATGATCTACTTCTTCGTCTGCTAAAATGGTTTCGTAGTCTGTCGTGCTTTGCTGAATAGTATACTGTTTAGCTAAGGCAGTACCATTGACCCCTCGTGCACTCGCTATGTATTTGATGTTGGCATTTTTCATAACAGGCAGCATGGTCATTTTCGTAAAGTTCCCTGCTCCAATAATGCCAAATACCCCCTTACTATTCTGAAATTGTCGATCAGCAATCTGAACGCTCCTTTGCATCGTTCCGTCGCTTTCAGGATAGACTAGAATGGAAGCAATAGATTGACGTCCTCCCATATCCCCATAGATAGTGTTGTACTGAGCGAGTGGAATTTCTTCTGTAACTAGAGGAGCGACGTTCAATTGCTTAGACGCTAATGCTTGTAAAATACTTTCAAAATTGCGTTTTTCTGTCCAGCGTACAAACCCAATCGGATAGTCTTGTCCTTTTTGTTCATAGCTTTCATCGTATCGACCTGGACCATACGAACAGGAGACTTGAAAACTTAATTCTTTTTCGTAAAAATCAGCGCGACTAATATTTAGCCCTATTACTCCGACCAATACTATTTTCCCCCGTTTGCGACTCATCTGCGCCGCTTGAGCAATCAAATCATCACTTTTGGCGGAAGCAGTAATAATGACTCCATCTGCCCCAATACCGCCAGTCTCATTCATCACGAACTTAACCACGTCCGCTCCGCTACTTGGATTGATGGTAGTGATGCCCTTCTCTGCTGCAATCTTTAATTTTTTCTCATCCAGATCAATACCGATTACTCGACAACCATTAGCGACGAGCAGTTCTGCGGTAATCAATCCAATCAATCCCAACCCAACCACTACAATGGTCTCCCCAAAGGTGGGTTTCAACAAACGAATTCCTTGTAGTCCAATCGCGCCAATTACTGTAAATGCCGCTTCTGTATCGCTGACTTCATCGGGAATATGAGCCACCAAATTTTGGGGAACGACTACGTATTCAGCGTGTGAGCCATTAGAAATGACTCGATCTCCAATTTTGAAATCTCGAACCCCTTTACCCACTTCTGCTACTCGCCCTACATTGCAATAGCCGAGCGGCATGGGCTGATTTAGCTTATTGAAAACGGTCTCTAGTGTAGGCATCAGACCATCCGATTGGATCTTATCTAACACCATTTTCACCTTTTCGGGCTGTTGGCGTGCTTTCTGAATTAGATTGGCTTGCCCAAATTCTACGAGCATCCGCTCTGTGCCTATGGAGACGAGCGACCTCGTTGTTTGAATCAATACCTGCCCTGCTCCCACTGCGGGCACAGGAACATCTTCCAAGAGTGTTTCCCCGCTTTTTAAATTCTGTAAAATTTGCTTCATGAAATAAAAGACATTAGATATTAGACACTAGATGGTAGACTATTCGCCTGAGTATCGATTTTTTTCTGAAAACTTGAGTAGCCCTATTGGAGTCTATCTATCAAAATATCAGCGATGCGTTCAGCTGTTTTACCGTCCCAAAATGGGGGAATAATACCTTCCTTTGCTTGACCAGACAAAATCGCTTCCATCTGCACCCGAACGCTAGTAGGATTTAAGTCTTTCATTAAAAAATTAGTGCCTATATCGACTGTTGATGGACGCTCTGTCGTATCCCGAAAGGTCATACATGGCACTTGCAAGTACGTTGTTTCTTCTTGGATGCCCCCAGAATCTGTAATAATCAGTGCTGCATTGTCCATCAATTTTAAGAACTCTAGATAGCCTTGAGGTTCTAATAATGTCACACCTTCGATAGTCTCCAACTCTTCGTACAGTCCAAACTTTTTCATGTTATTGGTCGTACGTGGATGGATGGGGAAGACTACCTTCTTATGATGAGTGGCGTCTTTTATAATTTGTAGAATGTCACGTAGACTTTCTTCATTATCGACGTTGTGCGGACGGTGCATCGTCATCAAGATATAGTCTTTGGGAGACACCCCAGTATCCTCTAAAATACTCGAACTACTCGCCTGTTCTCTGAAATGCACCAGCGAGTCAATCATCACATTACCTACAAAAAATATCTTTTCATCCGACACCCCTTCTTTAGCTAAGTGGATCATACCGCTTTGCTCCGTGACAAACAGGTAGTCTGCGACACTATCGGTCATCAAGCGGTTCAGTTCTTCAGGCATGGTTCGGTCTCCACTGCGCAGCCCTGCTTCTACATGCGCCACAGGAATCCCCATCTTGATAGCGACTAATGTACACGCAACCGTCGAATTGACATCACCCACGACCAACACCAAATCTGGTCGATCTTCTTTAACTATCTCCTCAAACTTAAGCATGATGTTCGCCGTCGTCCAGGTATGAGAGCCGCCCCCTATTCCTAGATAGTAATGCGGTTCAGGCATGCCCAACTGATTGAAAAAGATGTCACTCATCTTCGCGTCGTAGTGCTGCCCAGTATGTAAGATTTTTGAGTTGATTTCGGGTCGCGTCTCGAAGGTGCGATGTAGCGGGGCGACTTTCATAAAGTTGGGGCGTGCGCCGACTATGTTGAGAATATTGATCACTGTTTTTTTATTTTTGATGGAGCAACAATTTCTATTTTTTTTCCTTTGCCTGCGACACTTTTTCCTCTGAACTGAGAGAAGTCGCCTTTAAGCAAGGTTGTTGTTCCTTTCGTTTGTACGGTTCGAATGGCTGCTCTCTTCGTGGTTGAGTTGCTAATAAATTGTAAATTTTCTAGTCTCACTTCACCTGCTTGTTCTTTAATTATTACTTCATAAGGCGATTCGTTGTCCAGAAATATACCATTTTCTAATACTATATTTTTACCGTTCACCCAAACAGGATAAGGGTCAGTAGCAGCATTGTTCATGACCGTAAAATTCCTCAATGTTACATCAGAACTTCCCATACGAATACCCGCTAAGTTTTGATGCTTACCGTCTATTAGCAGTGAATCTATGACTACATTTGTCCTTTTGATGAGCAGTCCAACTTTGCATCCGATCACTGAGATATTTTTCCCCTGAAAACCAGACTCTCCTGAAAGTGATAACCCATTATTGGCAGCATCAGTAATACGCATATTTTCGACAGTAATCTGCTTGCCGGGTGCATCTTTAGAAAGAAAAAATCCATTGTTCCCTGACTCTTCAATACGAATATTTTCTAGTTGTAAATTCCAGTAGCCTGCCGTTTTGATGCCATATCTTGGTCGTATAGCCGTTACATTCTTCACTTCTCCTTCCCATTGATCTACCACCCTTGCTTGTTTAGGGTTGTTTTTGTCAGGAAGTCCGCTAAAATCTATTGCATACGCTCCATCATCTGTAGAGGTATGCCCGTCTAGATAGAAGTAGTGTAACTGTCCATGATTTGTTGTATTGACGATTCCGATGCCATGTTTTCCACAATTTGTGGTACGAATGTTGAAAAACTCATTTGCTAGTGCTTGTGTGTGTATGCCAGTTCCACCCACATTTTCAATAGTGCAATTTTTTAAAGTTAGTTTTTCGATGTTGAATCCAGTGAGTTCGTAAGCAGATATTCCTTGTGCCTGTATATTATTTTTGCTGAGTGAACCATCAATACACAATCCATCAATTTCGATAGGTTTGATGTTACCTTTTCTAGCTAGAATAAATAGTGTCGCTGGTTTAGGATAATCTCTTGGTGCGTCAGAAGCGAGCTGTAATTTGGCACCTTGTCCAAATGTAATTTTTGAAGGAGCATTAGTTTCATCAATAAGTAGAAAAGCGTTATTCTGAGTTTTGGATTTCAACAAGTATGTTCCTTCTGGAAAATAGATAGCCTTGCCCAATTGAAAGGCAGTTTGGATAGCAGCTCGATCATCGGTTACCCCATCTCCGACTGCTCCAAATTCTTTGACAGAAGTAGTACCTGGTGGCAATTTCGCTACCTTGCAAGAGGACAAGATAGCTACAGTGAGTATAGTAAGAATTCTAATCAAGCGGCATGAACTGTCGAAGCCAACTATCTATAGCTAGCAGTCCCCAAATGGTGTAAGACGCATCAATTTTTCCTTCCTGATTATCGAAAATCAGTTGCTGCACGTTCTGAGCATCAAATATGTTATAATCATTTAAGCGATCTACTGACAATCGTTGGGCGACTAAGTCTTTTAATTCTCCTACTACCCAATCACGAACTGGCGCACCAAACCCCGATTTGGGACGATAGATGACTTCGTTAGGTAGATAGCGTTCCGCTACTTTTTTAAGAATATACTTGGTTGTATTTCCCTTCAACTTTAACTCGGTCGGAATTTGTGTGCTGAGTTCAACTAACTCTTTATCTAAGAAAGGAACGCGTACTTCTATTCCTTCCGCCATGCTCAACTTATCTGTATAGTTCAGGTTGTGGTCAGTCAAGAAAAATTTCATGTCCCAATATAGCAACTGATTGAGTCGATCCTGTTCTTTTGGAATGTTTTGGAGAGCAGTTAATAAATGATCTTGTGGATTGAATGACTCAATTTGAGTTTGAAAACGAGGATGAAATAGACTTTTATTAACATCCAATGCAATCCACTGATAGTAAGCAGCCAAACGCTCAGTTTGCTTTAAGTCAGCGTTTGCTAATAGTTTCCGAATACGTCGGTTAGTCGCGTTTTTAGGATTAAGCTGACTGGCAACTCTTTTGGCTACCCTCATAATCGGACGTGGTATCCTTGATAGATACTTTTCAAATTGCAAGGCTTGATGTCGACGATAGCCAGAAAATAGGTCATCTCCAGCTGTACCACCCAATAACACAATGTCTCCGTTGCGTCTCGCTGCGGCGCAGATATTCAACACATTCAATGGCGCAGCGTCTGCCTGTGGCTCATCTAAATGCCAAATCATTTTATCGAAGTCGCGAATAATATCTGCTTTTGCTTCCACTTCGATTAGATGCACGCCCACGTGTTCAGCGACTCGGCGAGCGTAGTGCAAATCATTGGTGAACCCCTCAAAATCATCTGCCTCGCTTGTTTTGATGGTATAACAATTGAAGTTGCTATTCCCTTTTATTTTGGCAGCTAATGCGACAATTAAACTAGAATCTAGACCACCTGAAAGGAAGAAACCGACTGGCACATCGGACAGTAGTTGTCGTTCGACAGCACGCTGTAGCGCTACATCTAGCTTGTCGATCCATTCCTCCTCAGACAGTTCTTTCCTTTTTCCGTTAAACGGAATATCATAATAGCGGTGTATTTCTGTGCTAGAGATATTATCAATCCGCGTTTTCAGATAATGCCCTGGCAACAGTTTTTTAAAAGCCTGAAAAGGAGTTGCCTCTCCTGGCGACCACAAAAAGTTTAAGTAAGTAACTAGAGTTCGTGGGTCTACAGTGCGATCTAGTCCCGGTAGACTGGAAATAGCTTTCAATTCAGAACTGAACAATAGTTGTTCTTCATCCACATAATAATAGAGCGGTTTGATGCCAAAATGGTCACGTACTACAGTAAGCGTTCGATCTTTGGTATCAAATACAGAAAAGGCAAAAATCCCATTTAATCGCTCAAATAAAGCTTCACCATATTCGATATAAGCGTACAGAATAGTTTCTGTGTCAGTTGTTGATATAAATTCATATTTATCCTCTAGTTCCTGCCGAATAACTAGATGATTGTAGATTTCGCCATTAAAGACAATGACGTATCGCCTATCTGCTGACCACATCGGTTGATGCCCCTTTTCGGATAAATCTAGAATCGCTAACCGTTGATGTCCAAGCGCGATATCGTCCCCGACATACACACCATCATCGTCAGGACCACGGTGTTGAATCAGTCGATTGGCTTGCTCAATCTGATTTGTTTTATGTTTTGATATGATGCCTACTATGCCGCACATGAGTAACTAAGTTATTTCTATTCTATCCACCCATGAACTTGATGACTGCTTCGCCTTCAAGTACTATTTTCTCTTCTTGATTGGTACAAAAAGTATTGAGTTTTACAATGGACTTATCCGCTCTTATTTCTTTTATCTGAACAGTTGTCTTAATGTGATCTCCAATGCATACGGGAGCTTTAAAAGAGAGTGATTGATTCAAGTAGATGGTACCAGCACCCGGTAGTTCATTGCCTAGAAGGCTGGAAATAAATGAAGCGCAAATCATACCGTGCGCTATTCTCTTCTTAAAAATGGTAGTTGAAGCATATTCTTCATCGAGGTGGACTGGATTTTTGTCACCTGACACTTCTGCAAATTGTTTGATTAACTCATCGGTTATTACATTGATTTGAGTGGCTTCCTGCCCTACTTCGAGTTCATTAAATTTCATGATCTACGTCCGTTTTCATAGTTTCTAAATCTAATCCTTGCAATGCTGTTCCGAATCCATGTAGTGTATTGTTGTATGGATTCCCGTAGGGCAGTTGTATATTCCCAAATTGAAAAAGAATCATTGGAAATCGGTCTTTTTTGAATCGACGTATCTCTTTAACATTGTTATCTACACCAATAGCCACAAGTGTACTTTCATTGGATAGAATGCCTTCGCCTGGTGTATTGGAGAAGTAATCTTTGAAGGTGATATTCGTAGTTGTATTTGGCTCACAGGAAGTAGCTATTACATGATAGTTTTTCAGCGCAGTTCCAAAAATGCAAGGACCGTTCAGTTGAGCTAGTTTGGTGGTCTGCCATGTTGAATTTTGGTATTTTAGTTCTACTAAGTAGTTATCATCTGTTTGACTGTCAGTTGCATATATTAATCCATCTTTAATTGGATAAGCGTAACAGGAACGATACAACTGTTTTCCTGATATAATTTTTTCTACTTTTTGAAAATTCTTTTCTGCTCTCCATATCGCGGCAGCTTCATTAAAATCACCAGTCAATATCCAAACGCAACTAGCAAGCGGATCAGGTATTAGGTTATGAATGTGTTCTATTGTGCCACTCTCGAAGGTGAATACACGCCTTAGCTTGTCCTCTTCACCAATACTATATATATGAATTGGGC
>CAYLPW010000171.1:0-10803 GCA_964385665.1 uncultured Saprospiraceae bacterium | reverse complement strand
TGATGATGTGTTGCAATTTGCCATTCAAGTCATAAAAATAAGTCCCCAATTGATTAATATCGTCGGAAGCCGCTTTCACAATTGGATTAAGCAATAGATCAATATAGGTTCGTCGTGCCGATACTAGCAAGGATGTTTTGTCTTTTTGAATCGGACCTTCCACTGTCAGCTTTGAAGCAGCAATGCTGACTGCTCCTTCGCCATGCCACTCTTTCAGATTGCCTTCCTTCATGTTGACATTTAGCACAGAAGACAATCGCCCACCGTAGCGCGCTGGAAAACCGCCTTTGATGAGCGATACATTCTTGACCGCGTCTGCATTGAAAACAGAAAAGATGCCAATCGCATGTGTTGGATTGTAAATAGGGACACCATCTAGCATCACTAAATTTTGATCGGGACTGCCACCGCGTACGTACATGCCTGCTAGTCCTTCGTTGCCTGCTTGTACGCCTGGTAGGAGTTGGAGCGATTTGATGATGTCTACTTCCCCCAAAATCACTGGCATACTTTTTATGTCGTCAATCGGTAGGTCAATTCGACTCATCTGTGTGACTTGATGCTCTTGGGTTCTTCGATTGGACGTTATCTCTACTGCATTTAGAGTGGCGACTGGTTCTAATGGTATGTTTAAATTAGCGGAGGTGAGCGTAATTGTATCGGTTTGGTAACCTACATAGGACACCCAAATAACGCCTTCTTCTTGGGAGGAGATAGTTAGACTGTAAAATCCTTGTTCGTTCGTGGTGCTACCTACTTGTGTGGCAGGATGAAAGACGTTCGCTCCAATCAGTCGTTCGCCAGTTTGAGCGTCACTAATGTAGCCGTTGATCGTCTGTTGTCCGACTGCCAATTGAAGAAGGCAGGCGCAATTGAAAAACAAAAGTAGAAGGCTTTTCATAATAGGGATAGCTAAGAGAATGTAAACTAAGCTTCTTGTCATTCGTAACGACCAAACTTGTTTGGTGCGTTCAACCTGCTAAACAAGTTTAGCGGTTACGAGTACGATATGAAATTTACTTTGCAGTATACTAATAGAGTCAATAGAGTATGTTTGTAAAGAGTAGAACGCTCTCGTTAGAGTTGTATTATGAAAATTAAATTTCCGTACCTTCAATCATGTATAGTATATATTCTAATATGAACGTATATACTTGATCGTCTGCCCATTCGTTGAAAATTAGAAAAAGTAAATGATTTAAAATTTGTCGTACACAAATCATCCGTTATGAAAAACACCTTCCTATTTTTAGTACTGATTTTAGCTTTACTCCATACATCTTGCGACGACAATACGGCAGATGCTTATGAAGTGACTTACAATATTATCAATTCTGACGGCATCACCATTAACACTATTTCCTATCAAGATGTGAGCGGTAGGCAGACTGTCGAACCCATCGAACGTCCATTCAATGAAATTACGCTCACGCTCCCCAAAGAATTCCAAAGCAGCCTTGAAATACAAGGAGTAGGAGCAACTGGTAGCACTATCAAGGTTTCCCTTCGAGCAGTTTCAGAAGATCAGGTGTACAACATCAGCAAAGATTTTCCTGTGGAAGGAGAATTCACTGTTGAAGTGGAAGAATATTTAGAATAGTTAAGTATTTTTCCCTTTTCAATATATCCTATAAATGAGCAACTATCCAAAAACGGAAGACGGACACTACTTCATCGTCGATGGACGAAAATGGCGGGCCACTGATCCGAATATACCCGAGCAACTGGAGAAACAGCTCGTTTCGGTACTTATGAATGCACGACGCGATGTGGCAAAAGCAAATCGTAAGGATGATAAAACTCTGGAGGAAGATGCCCGACAACGAGTCAGCGACGCCAAAATTGCATTAGGCGAACGAGGCGCGGTGTGGTGGGAATCCTATTCGGACGAAGACCTGCGTACTCGACTAAGAAGCACTATTCTAACCTTGCTTCGGCATCGTGAAGAAGGTAAATCTATCTGCCCTAGTGAAGCGGCTCGTGTAGTGGGCATCCCTGAGGAGTGGCAAGAACTCATGCCTGCCACTCGTGAAGTAGCTGTGGCATTAGCGCACAAGGGTAAAGTGGTCATAACGCGTGGCGATGAAGTGCTTGATCCTGATGAGTTGGGAAAAGGACCAATTCGATTGCGGCATGGTGCGGTCTTTACTGATACGTAATTGGAACGATCTGTGAGACTGTTTAAAAAAATTAGTACGTCCTCAGCTGTTCCACGTCCTCTACCGTTTTCGCAATTGCAGGACCTAGTACCCGTTGCCCTGTTGCCGTCACCAATACATTATCTTCAATCCGAATTCCACCAAAGTCCATATACGCATCTAATGCACTATAATTGATAAAATCCTTATACTTTCCTTCCGCTTTCCACTGCTCAATTAAGGCTGGAATAAAATAAATACCAGGCTCAACAGTCAGTACAAATCCATTTCGCAAGTGTCGTCCCAATCGTAAATACGCCGTACCAAACAGATCGCTCCGCTGTACTTCTGTTCCATAGCCGACTTCGTCTTCTCCTAAGTCTTCCATGTCATGTACATCCAGACCGATCAAATGTCCCAGACCATGTACAAAAAAAAGCGCGTGTGCACCTTCTGCAACAGCTTCTTTCGGATCACCCTTCATCAAGCCAAGTTCTTTTAGTCGAGTAGCGATCAATTCCGCAGTGGACAAATGAATGGCTTGATACGTCCGTTTTGGTTGGCATTCTTGAATCGCAAAATTCTCCGCGTCTAGTACGATTTGATAAATGTCACGCTGTTGCTGCGTAAACGTTTTAGCCACTGGAAACGTCCGTGTAATATCACTCGTATAATGACTTTTGACAGCTGCTCCCACATCTGCTAGTACCAGTTGTCCTTCTTGCAGTCGATGATGGTAATGATGATTATGCAGGGTCTCTCCACGCACCGTGACAATAGGTGGATAGCCCAATCGCCCTTCTGTTGCCATTGCTAGTCCTTCTGCTAGACTCATCAACTCAGCCTCCTGAATGCCTGGCTTCGCATGCTGCATCATACGATGATGAATAACTTTGCTGACACCGACAGCGCGTTCCATTTCCGCTATTTCCTCTTCGCTTTTAATGGATCGTTGATTGACCACGGCACGAATCAGGTCTTTAGAACTACCATCCTCAATGGCTGCAAAGGACTGACCAAGCCACTGACTTAACTTTTGCGTATTGCGTAAACGGTAAGGAGGCAAGTAGTGAATGTCGGCTTTCTGTTGACTTGCCTTTGAAAGTGTATTTGCCAGTTGCTTGATACTGCCGTTATGCTCTGCACCTATTCGACTAGCTAATTCTTCTCGACTCGTCTGTGCGCCCGTCCAGATCACATCTTCCATGCTGGCATCTTCTCCAAACAGCCAAGATGTTCCAGAACTCACATCGACTGCTCCGACTAAACCAGGCTGGTCAATACCAAAATAATACAGAAAGGAGCTGTCTTGTCGAAACGGATAGGTATTCGCTTTGTAGTTCATGCCCACTTCCTCATTACCTAAAAAAAGCAGCCAACCGCTCTCGAATTGAGCCATTAATTCATTACGTCGATTCTTATAAGTAGTGGTAGAGAACATAAGCTAAAAATTTTGGGAGGTAAGATAGAAACGTCATGTTGATTTACAAAATCTGACAAATTTTGCCGATTAATTGTGTTCAAAAGAATGTCTCTAGGCTTGTATTTTCCTTTTTCATATGTTAAAAATCGTAATAATTCATAAAATACCAGCAATTTGGTATCCTTCTGTATACTCTTCCGTATTATATTTGCATAGACATATATAAAACAACAAAGGTAGAAGCTTAAACTTTTGCCACTAGTAATTCAACCTCAACAACCATTTGCCAATAGTATCCATGAACAGACAGCCTTCGCGCTGTAAAAAAAACAATTCCATGAGTCGTTTAAATTACCAATCTTCTTTGGGCAAATACGCCTTCTTACGATTTCTTTTAGCTTATTTCTCTATTGATCTCGACCGATCAAATTTACCTTCATCCAACTACACATTGCTTTTGCAGAGGTCTTATACCAGATAGCATCCGACAACGTTTATCTGAGTTCTCTATTGACACTTTTGTGGTAATACGGACATTATATCCCGATGTGCTGTGCTTTAGCGCAGCTACTTGACACGCAATCCATAATCCTCTTTGCAATACGCAACCTATGAACATTAAAAATTCTACAAGACACAACTTGTGGAGATACGGCTGTATATATTTGATACTCAGTTGTTTCCACATATCTCTTTCTGCACAGATCGAAACCTTTATGACTAATCAGGGAGCGACGAACTCTTTGGTACAATGTGAAGGCTTCTTCTACGACGAAAACGGGACTGACGAACCTTATAAAGATGACGGCGGTCCCAAGACAGATATTCTTACCTTTTGTCCTTCTACTCCTAGCCAGCAGTCTATCCGAGTCACCTTCAATGTCTTTGATGTCGCACCTGGCGACCAGTTGCGCGCCTTTGATGGTTCGGATACCTTAGCGTCTCAGTTTACTGCATTCAATGGAGGTTCTGGTTCAGGTTCTTCTGTAGCCGATTCGCCAGGTGGCAGTATGGTGACTGCAAGCTGCGATAATGTAGGTGGCTGTATTACATTTGTATTTGAACGCAACGGCGATACCGTAAAGGGAGCAGGTTGGGACGCTTCAGTAGAATGTGTAGGTCGTACTTTGACCAAATTGGATTGTAGTCGTGTCGATCAGTTTAATGGATTCGGTGGACAGCACCTTGTCGTGGCAGAATGTGAAGATGGTCGCGCATTTGTGCGTGTACCTATTCCTTCGTTTACAGACTGTGGTCGTTTAGGTCGTCTAGATGTAAGCAGCAGTTGTACTGCAAACTTTCCGAATGATGTGGTCGCTATTGGGACAGGGTTTATTGAAACGTACTTTCCTATCGGTGAGCATACACTTACCTTTTCTTCCCCTATCTACAACGATATATTCTGTGAAGCTAAGATCAAAGTGATCGGGCCAGGTATGGGGTGCAACGATGATTTGAACATCTCTTTAAGCAACGATTGTGTGGTTGTTTTGACGCCAGACTTGATGTTAGAAGGCGATTGCGTTCCAAATACCATTACTCGACCTATAGATGGTGCAGAAGTTGAAAGCTTTTTCTACGAGGTAGAAGTAGGACCTAATCAAAATATGCCCGTTCTAGGTACAACCATCAAAGGTTATCCCATTGTTGACTTCTCCACCGCAGCATGTGGGATGCAATACGATGTCAAAATTATCAGAAGCTACATCGCAGATACTGATTGTGACGGTGTGCTGTTTAATGGCTATGACTTGGATGATGAACCGATTAGAGATATTTGTTGGGGACAGATCCGAGTAGAAGATAAAGTCGACCCTATCATAATAGAATCAGCCAAACCTACTGCCGTTCCTTGTTACGAAAAAAACTACAATGCCTCTGCCCTACTCCAACAACTCAATAATTTAGATCCTACTAATATCGGTCAAGGTGGTACAGTCGACTTGTTACTGTCCAATATGCAGATTGCTATCGCTGGAGCAGAAGCACTGAATATTATCGAAAACTGTCAATCATCCATCACAGCTTCTGACTGGGAGTTTGTTGCTGCCGATTGTGAAGATGATGAAGAAACATTTGCCGATATTTATGGCATAACTGGTTCAAAAACCATTTTCGGATTCTACCGTCGTGTTTTTTCTGTAAAAGATCGCTGTAACAATGAAGCCTTAGCCAGTCAGATCGTCTATGTGTATCAGCCTGACATCGTTGCGCCAGCAGCTGAATACACCGTACCTTGTGGGACAGATATTGATCCAGATGCCTTATATGATGGATGGCTAACATGGGTAAATGATGGTCGTCCTACTGACGATCCAAGACAGTTCTATGCCTCTTATCTCCCAAATTTTGACCCAACTTTTCAAGTAACCGAGTTATATAATATTACCAATAAATCTGGTGATGAAGTACCCTTAGATGCATTGAAAACGAACTGTGGCTATGCCGTTGATTGGGTAGACTCAGATACGATTCGCACCTGTGGAGGTAGTTACAAATTGTTCCGAACGTGGACAATCTACGATTGGTGCAGTGGTGTATTGACGCTGACCAATATTGTGCCGCAAGTCATCGAAGTAGGCGACAAAGTGGCTCCTGAAATATTGGGCAATACTACATTCAGCGCATTGAGTGGCGCGCGGTTAGACTGCTCACTGAATATCGAATTCAATAAGCCAACTGTAGTCGATGACTGCTCAGGAGATGTGAATGTAGAAGTGCAGATAGGCACACAACGGAAAGCATTTCGTGGAAATACAGTTGTTTTAGAAGATATTCCAATTGGGGAATTACTAACCATCAAATGGCTGGCAACTGATGCTTGTGGCAATACGAGTGTCCAAACAGATACTACCACTTTTCAAGATGTCATCTCGCCTACCGTTTCGTGTGAGCGATTTAGAACAGTGGCGTTGGGAACGAGTTGCACAACGCGTATTCCAGCCACAGCTTTCGACGACGGGAGTTTCGACAATTGTGGTACGATTGCCTTTTCTGTAGCTCGTGCCGTAGCAGGCGATTTTCCAGCCGATAGCTTATTCGCCGATCATATCGAGTTTTCAGCAGCGGATTTGGATGGAGTTTGTGAAAGTGAAGTCGTTGTCCTATTCCGTGCAGTCGATGGCGCAGGGAATGTGAACTATTGTGAGGTCAGTGTGGAGTTGCAAGACAAACTACGACCCACTGCTTTACCGACAACACAAGAACTCAACTGCGAAGATCCATTGGTATCCGATTGGTTACAAATTGCTCGCTTGAATGCTACTCATCCAGCCGATGCATTCGCCGCCGTAGAAGCAGCTTTTGACAATAACTCGACTTTCGGTTTGATGAATGGTGGTGACAATTGTGCATCAGGAGTGGCCATGTCGGTTCGAGTGGTTGCTCTTAATTTTGATCGTTTTGACAAGGACTGCCAAAGTGGTACAATCACGTATACCTACCAATTACAAGACGCCTGTGGCAATGTTTCCAATATGGTCACTAATGAAGTCGTAATCGGAACAGCGAGCGACTGGACAATGCGTTTTCCAGCCGATCAAGTAGTCTACTGTGAAGATGGAAACGATGCTACTTTAGCTCCTAGCACATTAGAAGATATTTTAACGAATGATGGTTGCGACCGTTGGGGTTTTGATGTCAAAACGGAACGATTCGAGGATGGTGAAGATGCTTGCTACAAAGTCGTGTACACTTATGAATTCATCAACTGGTGCACCTGGAATCCAAACAATACAGAGATAGCTATCGTCGAACGACCAGATACATTTAGTAATGGAGTAGCAATTCGCTATCTGGATGAAGACGAAGATGGCATCAATGACATTGATGATGGTGACGAAAACAACAATGATATTTATGTATATGATGATCGCGGTGCATTTTTCATCCAAGATAGTACTGAAGTAGATAGCTTTGATATTTACGACGTGACGACTGCTGAAAATGATGGCGATTTTGTTTTAATAGATACTGGTGACATCCCATATGGCGGCGTCACTACTTACGACTTGATTTCTCAGTTTTCAGGCAGCTTACAAACATATGTCAGCGCACAACAATATGGTCATTTTGCCTATCGACAGATCGTAAAAGTCGTTGATATAGGCGCACCAACATTAACAGTGAGTACTTACGAGGCGTTCTGTGGAGGAGAAGAAGAAACGAACGGAAACGAGGCTTGTACAGCAGCTGTAGATATTTCTTTCACTGTGGACGATATATGTACTGCAGCTTCAGAATTGCAAGTGAGCTATGTATTGAAAGCATTTGAGGGCAGCATCACAGCAGATGATTTTGGCGACCTAGTGAGTCAAGGCAATGGAAACTTTGCCATTCGAGGCAACTACCCACTAGGAACAAACGGTGCTACAGCTACGCATGTATTTGTAGTCCGTGTAGAAGATGCTTGTAACAATTCAACAGAACAAGAAATTCGTTTTGAAGTCAAAGACTGTAAAGCACCTGTCACTGTTTGTCAGCAAGCACTAAGTACAAGCATGTCGGAAGAAGGAATTGTAACATTGCAAGCAATCGACTTCGACGCAGGTAGTATTGACTTTTGTACACCAAAAAGCTTACTGACTTACACATTCGCTGATCCTAGCCTTTACCCAGATTCTACAACCCGAACATTCCGATGTACAGATGGTGAAATCGGAACACGCACGGTCAATTTTTGGGTGCAAGATGTAGCGGGGAACGCAGCTCGTTGTGAAGCTTTCGTCAACATCGAACCCTATTCAGATAATGGTTGTGCTAGTGACTTTGCCAATGTAGGTGGTTTAATCACAACGGAAGACAATTTTAGTATTGCTGAGGTTGCTGTACATCTGTCGGGCAGTGATATAGGAGACATTATGACGGACGCCAGTGGATCTTACGCATTCGATCGCATCGAAATGGGCTATGACTATTCCGTCACTCCTCAGAAAGACGACCAACCACTTTTGGGAGTCTCTACGTATGATATTATTTTGATCAGCAAACATATTCTAAACAAAGAACGCCTCAATAGTCCTTATAAAATGATCGCAGCAGACGTCAATCGCTCTGGTACGATTTCCAATGCAGATGTTATTGCTCTGCGAAAATTACTTTTAGGTAAAGTAGATGATTTTGAGGATAATACGTCTTGGCGATTTGTAGCGACAGATTTTCAGTTTCAAGATTGGGGAAATCCTTGGCGTGATAATTTTCCAGAAACGATCAGCCTGAATGACATAGAAACCGATCAGCCAGCTGTCGATTTTACGGGCATAAAGATTGGTGATGTCAATATTAGCGCGATGAATGCCAACACAATTGAAAGTCGTTCGGCGCAGCCAGTTCGATTACGTACTCCAAAAGCGACACTAGCAGGTGGAGAGATATACGAACTTCCCATCTTGGCAGACGATTTATCAACCGTAGAAGGACTACAAATGACAATTTCATTTGATCCAGAGCAGCTAGAGATAATTGACATAAAAGAAGGACTGTTTCAATACTCTAATCTAGGTATCAATCGTTTAGAAAAAGGGCAATTGTTAGTCAGCTGGTCAGGTAGTTCCAAAGCTTCTACACAGCCGCTGTTGAGTCTTCGAGTACGTGCCAAAGTTGCTATTGTACTTGCTGACGTTTTGCAATTGTCTTCTGATCGCTTGCAGACAGAAGCATATCTTCAATCAGGACAAATTGCTGAACTGAATTGGACATTTGAATCGGCTTCGACGAAAGCATATCAACTTCAACAAAATCAACCTAATCCATTTAAAGAGATGACTCTTATCGAATTTGAGTTGCCAAAAGATAGCAAAGTACAGTTCGATATTTTCGACATTAATGGTCGAGTCATTTACTCCAATAATCAAGACTATTCAGCTGGACAACATCAGTGGAGAGTGGATGCAGCAATGCTTCCTAGCGCAGGCATCTACTATTATCAGATGCGTACCGACCACTACAGTTACAGCCGCAAAATGATATTGACGAAATAGCGTAGTGTACTATTGGGAAGGGTGGTTTACTTGTAAATCGCTCTTCTTTTTTTTACATGAGGTTCAAGTCTAATAAGCATAAAAACTTCTGAGCGTACAGACGCTAATTACAACTAGTCTGTACAGAACGATTTACGACTTGTATCAACTCCCTTTCTATCCAATCCACTTAAAAAACAAAATTCCGAATTTATTCTCTTCTTTGACCTTCACGAAATAATCGAAGGCGAAGGGGCATTATACACCTATAATCAATTGTTTTAATACATAATTGGATTATCTAGAATCAACTAGGTGGCTTCACATATAGCAGCTTCCGACAATTTGTTTAGGATTTACGCTAAAAAAATAGGAATTTCGCGCTCCATTTCTGAAACAAATTAAGAACACAATAGTACAAATGAGAGTGAAATTTATATTCATTACGCTAACACTTATTAGCTGTTTATCAGCACTTTCTGCTCAAGTTACCTTGTCACTACCCGATCAAGAAGTACAGCAAGAAGAAGTATTTTTATTGGATGTTAGCGTCAGCAACTTTGACAGCATTATCGGTATGCAATTTTCAATTATCTGGGACAAAAGTGTGCTAGTGCCAATTGGCGTTGAAAATTATGGACTGTCTGGGTTAAGAGACAATAGTTTCGGTATCTTTGAGGATGCGTTGACGGTTCGATGGGACGATCAGTCACTAGAAGGCATTTCATTGGCAGATGAAAGTACTTTATTTACGATCAAATTTAGAGCCACGGCAGTCAGTGATTCCACCATTATCGCGTTTGCCAATGAGCCAACTTCTATCGAAGTGATCTATCATACCGTAGAACTATCTACCGTCACCACAGAGTCAGGTACTATTCGCGTAGTCGACGAGTTGGGTACGAATACAACTCAACTGCAAGCTGCGCCTTTTCAAGTCAACAACAATCAGCCAAACCCCTTTACTGAATATACGGATATTTTAATAGAAGCTAATGCGCCACAAGATGCGCGACTCATTATATACGACCAGAACGGAAGACAAGTCACCTCACTCGATACACGTTTAGTTAATGGCAATAATGCGATTCGGTTGAACGCTGCGCTATTTCCTACAGCTGGAACTTATTACTATCAACTCTTGACCGATTATTATGCAACAACGAAAAAGATGGTGGTCTTGCACTAGGCGCGACAACTCCTTTTTTACCCAAGTCCCGATTTCTATGAAAAAGATATATTGGATGATGCTCCTCCTTTGGGGCATCAGTATGAGTGCTGTTCA
>CAYLPW010000170.1:0-10830 GCA_964385665.1 uncultured Saprospiraceae bacterium | reverse complement strand
TTTTTTTACCGCAAAGGCACTAAGGTTTTTCGCAAGGATCGCAAAGCATTGTCCTCACTTGGCGTTCTTTGCGCATGCTATCGCGTCCTAGCGGTTAAGATTTATCTAGTCACTCAAACTTTCTTTTATCCGAATGAGCTTGCGTAGCAGTGGTTCTAATTGATCGAGCGGTAGCATATTGGCTGCGTCAGACTTTGCTTCTTGTGGTCTAGGATGCGTTTCCATAAATAAACCATCTACACCAACGGCAATACCAGCTTTGGCTATCGTTTCTATCATAGCAGGACGACCGCCTGTGACTCCACTTGATTGGTTGGGTTGTTGTAAGGAATGTGTACAGTCCAGAATCACGCCTTTTCCAAACTGTTGCATTTCAGGAATACCTCGAAAGTCGACGACTAAATCTTGATAGCCAAACGTCGTGCCACGTTCGATGAGCATTACATTGTCATTACCTGACTCGACTATTTTGTCGATGGCGTAGCGCATGGAGGCTGGGCTCATAAATTGTCCTTTCTTGACCGTCACGACTTTTCCTGTTTGCGCTGCTGCCACTAGCAAGTTGGTTTGACGACACAAAAAAGCTGGAATCTGTAGTACATCTACCGCTTCGGCTGCCATTGCAGCTTCTTCTGTAGCATGAATGTCAGTAGTAGTTGGAACACCAAATCGTTCGCCCACTTTCTGTAAAATGCGTAAGGCTTTTTCGTCCCCTATACCTGTGAAGGAATCTAAGCGCGACCGATTCGCTTTACGATATGAGCCTTTGAATACAAGTGGAATGCTTAAGTCTTCGCTTATCTTCACTAGGCGTTCGGCAATTTCCATGGCAGCATCTTCTCCCTCGATGGCACAAGGTCCAGCGATGAGTAGAAACCGATTGTCAGCATGGTGTTGGAGTTTAGGGATGGCTGCTATTGGCATTTTCTTCCTGTTTAGTAAAAATGCGAAGATAGCAGATTAGATTACTTGTCTATCTTCTTTTTTAGTTCGTAAAAATCACGGTGCGATAGCGAAGAGAGATCACCTTTCTCTACATTTTCTTTGTAGGTCTTTGCTTCTTGTTCGGACATGTTAGCAATTTCCTCTTCTTCCATATTCTTATTGTAATTAGTTGTATTGGGCGCACGGTCGTACGTACTTGCTCTTTCTTCTCTGATGGCGCGTTGCTTCGCATAATATTGACTTACAATAAATCCACCGATCACCACCACTGCTAAAATAGCCACTATCCAAAAATTCATAATCTATTTCACTTTGTCTATTGTCGATATTGACTTTTATAAAACTCTTACATTCCTTACGTGTTCGCCTTTCCTTTAATGGGCTTGTCTATTATTCGTATTAAAAAATCGACCATCTGCTAAGAAAAGGGAGTTCTAAAGTGGACACTTCTACTTTCTACAACTAGGAGCGTCTTATTTATTCAACTAAAACCTATCAGTAACATGACTAGATTATTTTTATGGACACTTGCCTTGTCCCTGAGCGTAGTAGCTTGTGGCGAGAAAGCGGAAAATGGCGAGGCAGCTTACGAAACAGCATTTGCGACAAAGTATGCGAATGCAAAGGATGTCGATTGGCGCATGGATGACAATGGGTATCACGAAGCGCATTTCAAAATTGACGGTGATAAATATCGTGCTGATTATGATGACGATGGCAACTGGCGAGAGACAGAACGCAGCATGGATTATGATGACTTACCAGATGCAGTCAAGGAAACGATTAAAGAGCAGTACGATAAAGATGACATTGAAGAAATTGAATTGGTCGATAGTGCCACAAAAGGTACTTTTTTCGACGTTGAGTTCAAAGATGATGGCAAGCGTTTCGATGTGGAAATCACAAAGGAAGGAAAGATTACGGCTGTTGTTGATTAGTAAACTAGATGTGAGATTTTGAGTAGTGAGATATGAGACTATTTCGCTGATAGTCAAATGCTCCACCAGATTTTTTCTATTTATAAGAGAAAGGGGCGATTGCTTATTACGGCAATCGCCCCTTTTTTAATGTCTAATCGAATAGTTTAGCATCTATCGTCTGCTATCTAATGTTTCACTAATGCTGCACCACAACACGCTCTAAGTACCGCTCATTCGCTTCCTGTACACTCAAGATGTAAATACCATTTGGCAGCTGCTGTACGTCCATTTGATTGAAACCATTTGGTTGCAACGTTAGCGTTTGAACTAGTTGACCATTTAAGTCAAACAGACGAGCTTCTACGGCTTGTGCTTGCTGCGATTGCCAGTCTATCGTCAATTGTTCACGCGTTGGATTTGGATAGATACTTAAGCTGGACAGAGCTACTACTTCTTCTGTATTCACAGTAGCATCTTCGGTGATGGTAATATTGAACACTTCGCCACCAAACCAACCACCGTCAGTATCTAGCAGGACAAAATCAAACTTGTCTGCTGTCGCCTCATCGCCGTTGTGTTCATAAGAAATTAAGTATCCGTTAATATCTTGCTGTGTAAAGGAGTCCCCGATATTCAAAGGTGTTTCGTTTCGATATAGCGTACCATGTGCTGGAACACTCAACAATTGATAACTGATTTCGCTGTCTAAATTGTCTTCATCTTCCGCTAGTAGAACTGGAGTCCAAATCTGACTACGACTGTCTGGTGGCAATTCAAATACTTCATTGTTGACTAAAAATGGTGCACTTACTGGAATATCACCACAAGACTCCATCGTCCATCTGTCGATGCTACCACCACTACCAAAACCAGCACGCAGCACTTTAAACTGCATTTTCCATTCGCCTTGCAGCTCTTCTCCATCAAAATCTGCCAAACTACCACTTGGGCGTTGCGGCACTTGTGCTGTGGGTGGACAGCTAATCGGATCTGGTGCTTCGTCATCAAAGCCCATGTCAATATCTGCTGTACTTCCACAGGTATCGCGCATCAAAATCACTTGTGTTCCTGCTGGACTTATCAATGAAACTTCCAAAAATCGGACTGGCTGATAATCTCCTCTCAAGTTGGAGATGTTCAAATCAGTAATCGTTC
Organism: uncultured Saprospiraceae bacterium; assembly: GCA_964385665.1. Lineage (GTDB taxonomy): Bacteria > Bacteroidota > Bacteroidia > Chitinophagales > Saprospiraceae > JAAUTG01. The sequence continues at coordinate 7,810 of CAYLPW010000170.1, read as the reverse complement.
CTGCTGACTCAATGTTTAGCACCGATTCCACAGTGGGTGTTCCGTTTCCACTAATAGGTACTGGTATGTCTTGCTCAAAAGAAACACACTGCACATTGACTGTTTGAAATACGTTCGGTACTAAATAATCCGCTGAACCGCATTGGTTATTCGGGCGAATACGCCAGTAGTATATAGTGTTCTCATCTAAGAATACATCTGGTCGATAGGTACTTCCAGTAATGCCCTCTGCTACATCAATGATGGTTTCTCCAAATACTGGACTAGTTGCCAACTCAAAGTCGTAACTGTCTGCATTCGGTGCATCATTCCAGACAAAATCTGTAATCCCAACAATTCCGTTTGTCCCATTGGCAGGACTCATCAACATTAGACCCGAAAAATCATTCGTTACAACATCCAATTCTAGTACACGTGAAATACTCTCTGCAGTATCGTTGCCGATGGGCGTCGCCACCAGATTCAAGGCGATCAATTCGCTAATACCTTGATCTGTTGCGTTGATATTCAAGGTCGTGTTTTCACCAGCCAAGATAGTCGCTTGCTCAAAACTAGCATTTAGTCCCTCTGGCACATTTTCTAGTGATAGCTGAAGACTATCCGCGAAGCCTAGATAAGCAGCCGTGCTAATATCTATAGCAATAGCGTTGGGCAGACAAACTTCTTGATAAGCAGGTGTCGGCAAGAAAGAAAAGCCAGCTGTTGTTGGTTCAATAATCTGAAAGTTTCGGTTGGTGATGTCAAAGAAGACATTATCAGCTGCTTCCACTTTGATGCGTGCCGAATTGGTAGGCAAATTGGGTATCGTCACAAAATCAGAACCATCGTTTTTTGTTCCCTCAGCTAGTAGAAAAGGGTAAGTTCGTCCGCCGTCTATAGATAAACGGATATTAACACGCTGTGCATTGACACGAGCATTATCTGTATTCGCTACATCCCAAGTAATTTCTTGATAGCTGCCGACTTCCCACTCTTCGTTTTGGTTGGGCGCAGTGACGATAAAGGGACCAGCGGTGCTATCTACGCCCAATGTGTAGTCCGTCCATACTGCTGCACCTGCCACAGGATGATTGTCACGCACAGTGACACGGAAGTCCATCGTTCGTGTGTAAGTAGGTAAGCTTTCTGTATCGTCGTTTCTGTTCCGCAAAATAGTCTCCAAACTCGGAAAGATACGCGTAGGGGAAGGATCGGGATAAATAGATCGAAACAAAGGAGCGTTTTGACGGGGTTCTTGAATATCTGTTATCAAAGGCTCTAAGTCAAACTGTTCCCAAGCGTATGTCAACGCATCATCGTCAGCATCTGTCCCTATAGCCGTTAGTTCAAAAGGAGTAGATGCAGGAATGGTATACGATCGATCATAAGGTAGACTAACTTCAGGCATCTGGTTACCTACGGGGATAATATTCGGGCAGTTGTTACCATTTCCTTCCCGACTGTATCTAATCATTTGTTCTAAAGAAGCCACATGAAAATAATCATCGCTATTGGACTGAATGCTTTGATCGCCACACCCGCCACCGTAAGACATAATCGTAGATCCACTACCTGGCTCATAAGCTGTTATTGCTGTACGCGCATTTGTACCAAATTCCCCTGCACAATTGTGGAAGGTGTGCGTAGCTGAAAATTGATGTCCGACTTCATGTGCTACCGTTCTGGCAGTCATAAAGGAGACGTTGGTGCTAGAAAAACAGCTGGTTGCGTTTCCTTTGGATGGCGTACAAGCAGAAGCTAGTAGCGCTACACCACCACTATCGTCACAACCCAACGTGTAGGCGTGTCCTACATCGTAATTGTTGAAACCAATGCGACTGTTAATGATGTTTCCATTTTGACCTAAAATAGTCCCTGCACTGCGAGGACTCAAATAAGGATCAGTATCTGGATCAAGAAAAATGAGTGTGTCTATCTGTTCGACTAAGATGAAACGTATCGCCATCTCATTTTCGAATATTTCATTCAATCGATTGACAGAGGTATTATAAGTTGCTAAAACAGAAGCAATAGTTCCACCATATCGTTGTGCGTATTCGCCAGTACAAGTAATAGCGAAACGATAAGACCTTAAATCTAACGGCATACTAGCATTTTTGGAGTAGTCTTTACTTGCTGCGATCTCATCTTCCTCTGCCTTGAAGTACTCCACATCTGTTTCACTTACACCACATGACGTCTCTCGTAAGAGTTCTTCGCTCAGTTTAACTTTCTTTACATAGAAAGAGCGATAATGCCCTTTATAGCCTTCTAGCGGATCGATATAAATGCGTCCTTCAGGCGTCCGAACAGCCGCATGAAACGCATTGGGTGAAATATCAAAACGAGCAGTCACTCCCACTCTGTCTATAGCATAAGCTTTGTAGGCTTTAATATTAGGGTAGCGTGCGGACACATTCGGTGTCATCACAGGTGACTCGACGACTCGAAACGCAACTAGTTCTCCATCGGGAAAAGGTAAGTGAATAATGGTTTCGCTATTCGCTGCTGGCTGCGTGAATTCCATTGCCGCTCCTCTTAAAGACGCACGTAATTGTGTCCACTCTAACGAAAGCGTGCGATCTTCTTCATAGGTAATGCCTTCTACAGTTTTGGTATTGGGTAGACTGACATCTGTCCAGTATTGTTGGGCTTGCACACCGATGGAAAGACAAAGTCCTAAAAGGGTAATTAGTATCTTCATATCTAATTTGTTTATATGTAAGTATTCAGTTTGATTAGAAAGACTTTAAGGGGTATGGTAGTTCTCGAAGTAATGGATTTTACTCATGTATAACACACAGGAGATAAAAAACGATGGTATGAATAGTCAGATTGTTAGCATTATCTGACTTGATGAAAGGATGACAAAACACAGCAATTAGTTTTAAAGCTCTTCTCCATAATAGATCATACATGTTATTCCGCTAAAAAACTGCGTTCGAACAATTGCATCTGCTCTTTTTGAACAGTAGGTACTACTCTGGGCTTTTCGCGCTGTACCTTGGTGACTGGTAGTAATCTACGTAGCACACGTAGCTTGTGCGTGTAATGCTGACGCGTCTCGTTGAATATGCCGTAATGATCCAGTCGATCAACGCGCACACAATCTCCTACATGCAAGACCTGTGCGTCTTCTAATACCATGCCAACATGAGTGATGCGCCCTACTCTATTCTCAAAAAAGGCTAAATCGCCAGGCAAACTCTGATCGACAAAGTCAACAGGCTCTCCATAATGAATCTGCTGAGCGGCTCTACGTGGCAAACTGATGCGTACCATCTGAAACAACAATTGAATAAGCCCTGCACTGTCAATACCTAATGGAGAGCGACCACCATGCAAATAAGGCGCGTACAAATAGCGACGCGCTAGTTTCTCTAAAAGCGCAGCATTTGGTAATAACTGTTGCGGATCGACTGCTTGACCACTAAACTGATAGCTACGATCTCCGAATTGACATTTCAGTCCGTCAAATAATGGCAATCTTGCGCCTAACGTAATAGGAAGAAAGTGATCGGTAGCAACAATAGGCTGCATCAAATCTAAGCAGTAAGCAAATTCTTTATTGTAGCGTTCAAACTCTTCTGCGGTAACTGGCTGCAATTGGTCGCTGTGCATCCAGGCTATAGTATTATCATTTTGACAGCGTACTTTAATCCAACTTCGCCCTTTTTTCTCTAACACTTCTGTCATTTCCCCAAATAGCAACTGTGTACACATCTCGCTAGTATCGACTGCCGATACACGCAAAGACACCACACTGAAAGGACAGATACCGTATTTCATACGCTGCTAAATTTAGACGATTGGCGGGGTTTGAATTTGAATAGGACTCCTATAATAAGCCCATGATTTATCCGTTTGCATTTATAATCTCAACTGCTCTCGACAAATACATCATCCATGAAGCAATTTTGCCTTTCTGTTGTCATTTCTTGTATACTCATCATAAGTGCAGTAGCACAAGATAGTCATTTTACACAATTTTATGCAACTCCTATGAACTTGAACCCAGCCCTTGCTGGTGGGTTCGATGGTACTTATCGATTCTCTTTTTTATATCGAGACCAGTGGGCACAAGTCATGGAATCGCCTTATGCAACCTTCAATGCTGCCTTAGATTTACGGTTTCCAATTCGCTACAATCAAAGCCGAACACAAGATGCTTTTGGGGCAGGTATTATGTTTGAAACCGATCGAGTCTCTAGCGTCGGGTATAGCAGCACAGGCGCACATTTTTTCGCCGCTTTTCATAAATCACTGAACAGTCGAAACAATCAATACCTCTCTGGTGGCATTCAGTTTGGCATCAATCAGCGTAACATTAACAACACACGTCTAACATTTGAGGATCAGTTCAATGGGTCAACAGGATTCACTGGTGCAACAAATGAATTGTTACCGCCAGAAAACAGTTTTGCCTTTAGTGACTTATCTATTGGCTTGAATTATAGCTACTCGCCCTCTAGAAGCGCAGCTCTTTTTTTAGGTGGTGCTATTCACCATGTGTTACAACCTGAGATTAGCTACTACTTTGACCGACAAGAAAATAATGCAGCACTAGGTACTAATGCACTGCACCGAAAGTATACGGCACATGTGGGTGCTCGTCTTCCACTTTCCAATAAATTGGCACTACTTCCTCGTGCAGTAGCTCGCTTGCAAGGGCCGCATTTAGAATTGAATGCAGGCTCCAATATTCGGATGGCATTAGGTGAGTACGGTGGTTCGGCAATGCATATTGGTGGATGGGTACGTCCTGTCGGCAACGATCAAAAGTCACTTGATCTAGAGGCAGCGATCATGATGGTGGGATTTGAGGTCAATAATGTATTGTTTGGGTTTAGTTATGACTTATCGTTGAGCAACATTCAGGCGACCCGTACGCAGCAAAGTGCATTTGAAATTTCTATTGCTTATTTGGGCAATTATAATAGTGAAACGATTTTGTGTCCTACTTTTTAGAGAAAATTTCGAGAGTTTAGGGAAATCGGGTTAGCTAATCAGAAGCCTTGCTATCCAATATTCGTAATAATCTTTATGAATTCGAAGAACTTCCACCCCATTTAAGAGTCTGATAAACAGGTAGTTGATCAAAAAAAAGGTTACCATACTTCCTCTGAAACGACCTGAAGACTACAGGAATAGCTCCTATCCAAATCAGATAGCTTGCCCTTAACAATGATGCTTATTTGTGAATTATAAAAAGATTCCTAAACTATCTCACATTTTACAATTTCACATCTTCTCTTATACTTCCTTCCGCAACACCTCCAACGGCGGTTTCGCCACCACTTCTCGACTATTCAATAAGCCAATAATCACCGTCAATCCCGTGATGCCCAAGAACCACAAAATCGGCAGCCACCAGTTGGGACGGAATGGAATATCGAACGCAAAATTAGCTAATAAAGCACTGCCGATAATGGATAGCAACATCCCTGTCAAAACTGCCAATCCACCCAAGAAGAAGTATTCTAGCGCGTTGATCAATAGAATTTGTCGGCGACTCGCGCCCAACGTCCGCAGCAAGACACTTTCTTGGATCCGTTGATATTTGCTCAAAATGACAGAGCTGATGAGAACAATAATTCCCGTCAAAATACTGAACAATGCCATGAAGCGAATGACAAAAGCAATGCGCTCCAATATACTATCCAAAGCTTGCATAATGGTGCGTAGATCAAATAGCGTCACACTTGGAAATTGACTCATCAAAGCACGTTGAAACTGCCCGACTTGCGCCAACGAATCGCTTCGGCTAGTCACCAAATTGATCTGCGGCGCATCTTCCAAAACCCCTTCTTGAAACAGAATTGGAAAATTGGGGGTCAAGGCTTCGTTTTTGACTTCTCGCAAACTACTCACTCGTGTTGTGATCTTTCTGCCATCAATCAAGAATGTAATTTTCGTATCGACTTCTGCATTTAGACGACGCGCGATATTATCATCTAACGAAATTAGAGTATCACTTACTGCTTCCATTTCACCGTGCCATTCCCCTTCTTCTACTTCTTCATTGTCGAATAAGGCATTGCGATAACTGATTTGAATTTCTCGATCTATCAAATAGCTAGGAATATCGGCTACTGTATCCCGCAGCAATGAATCTGAAGGAATGCCATCAATAGCAGTGATACGTGCGTTCACCACATGTACTTCATCTATGATAGGTAGCCCTTCGGCTTGGACTAAAGTGACGACGCTGTCTAGTTCATTATTTTGGATATTGAACAACACCATGTTCGCTTTTCCAGTACTACTCGACTGCTCGATCTGTTGCAAAATCATTTCGCGGGTGAAGTACATGGTCGAAATCAATCCAGTGCCTAAACCAATCGCAATCATCAAGACAATGGTCTGATTGTTAGGGCGATAGAGATTCGCAATACTTTGTCGCCATACGTAACTCCATGATTTGGGGAAGAACTTTTTGACCAACCACATCAGCAACTTTGCCATTCCAAACAACAAGCCCAACGAAACAGCAATAGCAATAGTAAAAAACAACGCTCCCCAGTTAAAGCCCACCTGCCAAGCCGTGAACGTCCCTACAAAAGCAGCAATACCCACATAAACTAACCATTTCAACGGATCGCGCCGACGCATATCTCCCTCATAGGAAGAGCGCAATGAGCGCAACGGAGATACCCGACGTACACTCAACAGCGGTAGCAAAGCAAACAATACAGACACCAAAACACCAGTCAATATACCTTGCCCAACACTTTGCCAAGCAATATCTGTCTCCACATTTTCCATCGGTAAAAAATCACCCAATATGACAGGTAGAATTTGTTGTAAAAGAGTGCCTAGTAAACTTCCTAGCGCAGCTCCGATAAATCCGATAGCGATGATTTGCAATAAAAAAATCAGGAAAGCATCACGTCCGCTTGTTCCCAAACAGCGTAGCACAGCCACGGATGGCAATTTGTCTTTCACGTAGATATGTACTGAACTTGCTACCCCGATACAGCCCAACAGCAACGCCATGAAGGCGACTAAATTCAAAAAATTAGTGAGTATACCAAAGACCTGACCATAGCTTTCTTTCCGATCTTGCACGGTCTCGTAGCGCAAGGAACGCTCTTCAAATTGTTCTTCTAACCGTTCTTCAGCGAGAGCATCTACGTCTACGTTGTCATCGAATGCTAGATAATAGCGATACTCGATCATCGTTCCAAATTTCAACAATCCTGTAGCTTCTATCGCATCATAATCAATCATGACCACAGGTGCAAAAGCAGTAGAAACGGACGAACGACCTGGTATGCGCTCAATAATACCGCTCACTTCAAAAGTTGCACGACCGACCATCACTTCATCGCCGATTTCGACATTGAATTGCTCCGCGATGGCTTCTTCTACGAGTGCTGTTCCATCTTTCTTAAAGTTCGTCGCAGCGGCAGCAGGTCGTGTTCTTAATTCACCGTACAATGGATAATCTCCTTTCACTGCGGATACTTGTGCTAGACGAGAATCATTCGATTTGGGAAAACGGACGAAAGAAGGAAAGTCCGCAGAATTTGCTTGTCGCGCGACCTCTAACGAATCAAAAAGGAGTGCCAAACTATCGTTTGGACGCTCTTGCCCTTGTATTAACAAGTCGGCTGCCAATAGCGAACGCGCCTCTTGGTTGATATTTTTCTGCAAGTTCTCCCCAAAAGAATTGATGGCGACCAAAGCAGCAATCCCCACCACAATGGAAGAGATAAATAAAAACAGCTTGCCCCGATTTTTTCGGCTATCGCGCCACGCCATTTTGAGTAACCAAGAAAAGTTTGTTTTTGACATAGTAGGAGTTCAGTAGAGATGTTTGATGTTAGAC
>CAYLPW010000169.1:0-10896 GCA_964385665.1 uncultured Saprospiraceae bacterium | reverse complement strand
AAACATTCCAACACGATTTCTTCAAAGCCCAAAACTGTCCGATACGCGAATTTGACGCGGTGAGGTGAGTCGTAGTCGTAAGACGATTCCAAAAATAATTTGCGTTTGTTACTTTTATTTTTGATAAGCGGCAGCGTCGCATCGTTCTCTTTTTCAATGAGTTGCGTCGGAATGCCTTCGTAGTATTTAAAGAATTTTGGGTGGGTTAAATAGCCTACTGGCGTCGTATCCCAAGGTACAAACCCCATGATCCCAAAACCTAACTTGATGCGCTTCGACCAAGGAATAAACTGCTCGTATAGATAGCGTTCAAAGTCATCGCCTTTCGCTAAAAATTCGTAATCCGTTTCTCCAAAAAACAAATATTCGCTTGCCATGAAACCAGACAAAACCACTGGCACACCAGACTCTAAAACAACTCGAAACGCTTCAGGATCACGATCTACATTGTAGTCCGAAACGGTGACACGTTCCAGTCCTAATGTAAATGGGTAATCAGGCGTGCGACCAGCGCAAAACACAATTTCTTCAATGCGGTCGCTTAGTTCTGGATGATTTTTTAGAACAGTCGCCACATTCGTAGCAGGACCAATCGCGATGATGGTTAACTTTTGTTTGCGCAAAGCGGCTGCCAACGCGCGTGTCGCTTCATTTTCTACTCCCAAATCTTCACAAGTATCCGACCCTTTGTAGACAGGAATGGGATCGCCAGCCCAATAATGCTTCAAAATGCGCTGTGTAATTTCGTAACCATAATCCACATCGGTCACTAAGCTGATGCCTTCTATTTTTAGTTCTTTATGGTAGCGCAATGCCATAATCAGTGCAATGGCATCATCGACTTCGCGCGGTGCTTTTTCAGGATTGCCGAGGAGTTGATCGGTATCGAACCAGATAGTTCGTTTGGCTTCTGCATTGGAAATGATTGCGCATTGAAATAAAAGTGATAGGAAAAAAATAGCGGTAGTTAGTTTCATGCAATTGTAGTTTATAGCAAGTATACAATCTTAACTATCCATTTGATTGATCTTGCTTGAGATTATCACGTGTCTTCTTTTTATCTTTGCCGCCTCAAAAAAGAGGAGAACGTCAGATGGAACAATGGGAATTAGATTTTGAGTGGTTGCGCGTGCAACATGTTGTCAAAGAAACGATGAATCGCGATAGCCTGCCAGATTTGAATGCGGTTTTGTTTTTGATTGGCATTCAAGAATTGGGCTATATGAAAGAGCGATTTTCCAAGGAAGAAAAGCAAGATTTGATGCACATCGCCGTTTGTAGTCTGTTGAGTGAGGACGGCTATTTTGAGTTTGAAGGACGCGACGCAGATGGTTGGCCGCATTTTAAGACCTTGCAAGCTATAGATATAGAAGGCGTAAAAACACAAGAAACGCTACTAAAAGTGAAAGTCATTAACTATTTTAAAGCCAACGACTTATGAGATGGATACTATTTATCAGTTTGATTGGATTGTTGAGTGGATGTGTCGAACAAACCACCTACGCCCGCATTGATACGAATATCGGTTCGATGAAAGTGAAGTTGTACGACTCCACGCCTTTGCACCGCGATAATTTCATCAAACTAGCCAACGAAGGTTTTTACGATAGCCTTCTATTTCATCGCATCATTCCAAACTTTATGATTCAAGCCGGTGATCCAGACTCCAAGTTTGCGCTACAAGAACAGCGATTGGGCGGAAAAGGACCAGGCTATACCATTCCAGCCGAAATAGGTGCACCGCATTTTAAAGGGGCGTTGTCGGCTGCTCGAAAACCCGATCAGTTCAACCCAGAACGCGAGTCTTCTGGTTCTCAATTTTTCATTGTGCAAGGAAGTAAACAGCGCGACGGGAATCTGGATTTGATGGAAAACACAAAAGGGATTCAATACACAGAAGAACAACGGGCGCTGTATAAAGAGCTTGGAGGTTATCCTTCTTTGGATACGGAATATACGGTTTTCGGGGAAGTCGTGGAAGGATTGGAAATCATCGACGAGATTGCCAGCTATGCGACTGACCAATGGAATCGCCCCTTGAAGGAAGTACGTATTACGACGATTGAGATTCTTTGATTGGTAAGCTATTAGTACTCGAATAGAAGTGAAGGTCAAGAACTTTACAGTCTTAATTTAGCTTCGTTTGAACTCCGTAATTCGTACTTCAAACGAAGCTTATCCTATCAATATCCTTATTATCAACTAGCCCTTCTAAATAAACAACTGACAGTCATAAACATGAAGACACAGATCATAAATATAGTTGCTCTTTTCGCACTAATATTGAGTTTAAGCTCGTGTGGCGTCACTGCCGAATTTGCTTACGAAGCAGAAGAGTTAGTCGCGCCAGCAGTGGTTGATTTTGAAAATCAATCCGAAAAGGCAGAAGCCTACGAGTGGTTTTTTGGAGACGGCGATACGGCACAAGTTGTCGACCCTTCGCATCGCTACACCGCATCAGGGAACTATGAAGTTCGCTTACGGGCTAAAAAGGGAAAACGGACGAGTGAAACGACCAAACGAATTGTCGTAAAACCACCACAGCAGTGCTTAGTAGAAATTCAAACCGATTACGGTGATATGCTTGTGCAACTCTACGATGATACGCCCAAGCACCGCGACAATTTCTTGAAATTAGCAGAAGAAGGCTTTTATGATAGTCTACTTTTCCATCGGGTCATAGACGGCTTTATGATACAAGGCGGCGACCCCAATTCTAAAGAGGCGAAAAGCGGTGAACCGCTAGGTGGCGGCGGACCAGGCTATCAAATTGATGCAGAGTTTGAAGCTGGACATTTGCACATGAAAGGCGCATTGGCAGCAGCACGCACTGGCGATAATGCCAATCCACAGCGTCGCTCTTCTGGCTCTCAATTTTACATCGTACAAGGGCGAGAAGTACAAGAAATGATGTTAAAAAACATTGAAAAGAAAAATGGTATTCGCTACGAAGAGTCCGACAAGCTGGCGTATCAAGAGAAAGGAGGAACGCCCTTTTTGGATGGTCAATATACTGTTTTTGGTCAGGTAATTGAAGGCTTAGAAGTTATCGACAAAATTACTAAAGTGAGTACGAATGGCAGAAATCGTCCCGATGAAGATGTGCGGATGAAAGTGATTGTTATTAAGTAGGAGAAGATGTTAGATAATAGACTCTCTTCACAGGTAGCTACTGATCTATCACTATTTTCAGTTCTGATAAAATTAGACGATAGATAATAATGATTATTGAGGGATGGTAAAAAAGAAAGTTTTATCACCAATTTTCGGAATAATCTACCTACATAGTTTGACTTTTATCCCTCAAAACGCCAACTTTACCCAAAAGCTAACAGAAAATAATTCACCGCTCTAACTAAACAACACAACCGTGGAAATTAATCAAGTACTAGGTATCGACGTAGGTGCATCCGGCATCAAAGGAGGCATCGTCGACGTCTACACTGGTCAACTCCTTACCGAACGACTACGTGTATCCACTCCACAGCCTTCCAAACCGAAAGCCATAGCCGAAGCCATCAAAGAGCTTTGCCAAATGCACAAATGGGAAAAAGGACTCATTGGTGTCGGTTTTCCAGCAGTAGTTATCAAAGGCGAGGCACGTACAGCTGCTAACATCAGCAAAGATTGGATTGGGACGAATATCGAGGAGATAGTAGGAGAGGCGACAGGTTGCCCAGTTATCGCCGTCAATGATGCGGATGCTGCGGGCATTGCGGAAATAGAGTTTGGCGCAGGAAAAGGAGTGTTGGGAACGGTGGTGTTGATAACGATTGGTTCTGGTCTAGGTTCTGCGGTCTTCACGGATGGAAAAATTGTGCGGAATACGGAATTTGGTCATTTGATGATGAAAGGCATGATTGCCGAGCATTATGCGTCTGACCGAACGCGTCAAGAAGAAGATTTGTCTTGGAAAAAATGGGGCAAACGCTTCAATGAATACCTCAACTATCTAGAACGCATTGTCTCTCCTAGTTTGCTCATTTTAGGTGGAGGCGCCAGCAAAAAATACGACGAATACAAAGATCAACTAGACGTGACCTTCTCCATAGAAACGGCTCAGTTCCGCAACAAAGCTGGTGCTATTGGTGCTGCTTTATATGCGTATCAAGAGTGGCGAGAAGGGCAATTAAAAGGCGATAATTGGTAGCTTATGAAGATCGTCTACTGGATATTAGCTGCGCTGTTTGCCATCTTCGGCGCTGTCCAACTCAACGACGTTGATCCTTGGTTGTGGGTAACATACTACGCGTTCATCGCTGTTCTATTTGCAGCCGCTGCTTTGAATAAATTCAATCTATACGTATTGGGTGCTGCGCTATTGGTCACTATCATTGGCTTGATCCGATTGCTACCTGAATTTCAAGTTTGGATCAACGACGGAATGCCTTCTATCGTAGAATCCATGAAAGCCGAAACGCCCTATGTCGAGTTCATTCGAGAGTTTTTAGGTTTGTTACTCGGCTTCTTCGCTTTACTTTTTCTACTATATCGACAGCGACGGGCAATGAAATCTAGAATAGCGTAAGCTTTATCGAAAATCCAGCTACACTGGTCGGCTGTCCAGAACATTCCTGAATAGTCAACGGTTTTAGAAGTAACTAGTCAATAGATGACTGGTTTTCTAATACCAATGACTACATGAACAATCGAAATATTTGGAGCAACGGTAAGATCAATACAGGTAGCATTATCATAGGGGCAGTGGTGATGATTATTGCTTTTGTATTGCTCTTGAGTCTGGCACAATTGACGTATAAGCTCTTAACTTTCATCGCCGTACCATTGCTTATCGCAACGGCGATTATCGACTACAAAGTCATCGTTGGCTTTTTTAATTGGGTCGTCAATATCGGCAAGCGAAATCTTCTGTTTGGGCTCGGATTAGGTGTACTTAGTTTAGTGCTATATCCACTGACCGCATCCATTTTATTTGGACGTGCTTTTCTAACATGGCGATTCAAGAAAGCGATGGAAGAAAGAGAAGAAGAGTTGACACAACAACAGCCACGACTTGGGGAATACATTGAGTATGAAGAAATGCCAAAACCCCGTCAGCGCATCAAAGAAAAAAGAGTTGATAATAACAACAACTACGACCAATTCTTCGATGAATAACTATCGCTCATCATGCCAACGAAACAAACGAAAGACTTCTCTGAAATCCATCATCTCATTGGCGATCTATTTCCAACAATAGACGCATCAATTGCTTGGGAAAAATATCGCTTGAGCGATGAACAGGTCGGCTTTTTCAACGAAAACGGCTATCTATCGCACATTCCTTTATTGGATGAAAAACAGATTGAACGGCTACGTTCGGAGCTAGCAGAAATCATGCAGCCCGATCATCCTAAGCATCACTTGTTTTACGAATTTCATAGCAACGAATCCGAAGATACTAATTCAGTACTGTTCCACTCGTTGGGACATTGGCGCATCACAGCAGGCTTTCACGATGTTTTGTGGAATCCTCGTTTTGTGGTGGCTGCTGCGCAGTTATTGGGCAACAGAGCTGTCCGATTTTGGCACGATCAGTTATTTTATAAGCCCCCACACCACGGAGGTGTTGTCGCCTGGCATCAAGATTATAGCTATTGGACGCGCACTGTACCGATGCAGCATTTGACGTGTTGGATCGGTTTGGATGATGCGAATGAGGAAAACGGTTGTTTGCAATACATACCTGGCAGTCATCGCTGGAAGTTGTTAGATCGTACCAGTCTGGCTGGCGATATGAATGGACTGTCTCGCTTCCTGACTTCTGACCAAAAGGAGCAATTCGACCATAAAGTCGCTATCGAAATGCCAGCCGGCTATGGCGCGTTTCATCATCCACTGCTAGTCCACGGTTCGTATTCGAATCATTCGGCGAGAGCCAGACGCGCATTAGTCCTCAATGTATTTGCCGACGGAACGTGCTCCAATAGTGACGAAGAGCTGCTGTCTGGCGTTCCAGCAATTCCGAAAGGCGAACCCATGCAAGGACAATTTTTTCCACTGCTTTATCAACCACCTGTATGAATCAATTCTGGACAACTACCACTTCCAAAATTCAAGATTGGGCGTCAGCTAAGTCGACCGTAACAGCTTGGCAAACGAGCGATCAAAAGGTGGTTTTCACCAATGGTTGCTTTGATATTCTGCATTTTGGACACATTCGTTATTTAACGGAAGCACGTTCCTTAGGCGACCGACTCGTTATCGGATTAAATTCAGATGCTTCTGTTCAACGACTAAAAGGCAATCATCGTCCGATTAATGAATTGGCAACACGTACGCATTTATTGGCTGCCTTGAGTGTTGTTGATTTGGTCGTTTTGTTTGAAGAAGACACACCCTTAAACTTGATTCAGCACTTATCGCCTGATGTATTAGTAAAAGGAGGCGACTGGTCAGTGGAGCAAATTGTAGGTTCGGATTGGGTGATGCAACACGGTGGTTCGGTGCAGTCGTTGCAGTTTGTGGATGGATTTTCGACGACCAATATTGAGCAAAAAATAGTAGCTTCGAGCTGACTATTTTATATCCTACATCTAAACAATCGATTTCAACCATGTATCAACTATTCCAAACGGTCGGACTATTTATCTGCTTCGTATTCAGTGCTTCACTTTTATCCGCCCAAATTTCAACGATCCATCCTATTGAACCCGTCCAAAACCACTATGCTAACTTACAACAACTAGATGCTTCCGCGCAGTCAAAATTCGCTAGTTTGGATACCTTAGCGCATCCACCAGAATTGTACAGCAGTGTCGCGCTACTTTATGCGACATCAAGACCACATTATTTGACATCGGATCAAGTTGACTTCTTAGTCCAATCCGTCAAACATCCTGCGAATAGCTCCCAACAAACGAGAGCCGAACTGGACTTTCTACTCGATTTGCAAGCAAAACGCACGCATGCAGAAACAGATCGAGTGATGACCTTAGCGAAAGTAGGCTATTGGTCGGATGTCAATTTCAATGAAAAACATCCGAGATACTGGCAAAACTTAGCGTACCTCTTTTACGAATGTCAGCAAGTGATGGGCGAAGATTGTACCGCTGAAAACTATCCCAAAACGTCCAAACTTTTGCAAGGCGTAATGAATGATATGCGTATCATGGAATTTGCAGTAAAGTATCGTCTTTTACGAGCGCGACCCTATCAACTAGAACCAAAACTTGAACCAACTACGCGTATGGGTTCACCCTCTTTTGCGAGTGGACACACGCTTTGGGCGTATATTCAAGCGTATACGTTCAGCGAATTGTTACCAGAAAAACGGCAGGATTATCTGGATTTGGCGTATCAGATTGGGCTGTCTAGAGAAATAATGGGGGTACATTATCCGAGCGATGAGGAAGCGGCTCGACAATTGGCACATCGGATGTTGCTGCTGATGTGGCATACCGAATCGTTTCAGAAGGATTTTCAAGCGGCGAAAGTAGAGTGGGAGTAATCTCGTAGTCGCCGAATTTATTCGGCTGACTTTCAATTGTCGTATTCATAACAAAAGTGTGCGACTTTAGTCGCACTTAGTAAAAAAATCATTACTATGACAAAACAAATCATCACAGGTTTAATCGTACTATTTAGTTCGATACACCTTTCCGCACAAACCAACGATTACCCCACCATCTTCCGCAGTCAATTTAATCAGGCAGATGCCAAGAACGACTTCACCTTTACAGACGAAAATGCGTGGCGCATCAACGCACAGACTGGCACGTTGGAACTATTTGGCGAAAGTCAATATCAACCACGTGTGCGTTCGCCTCGTAACATTGCCTTGTACACAAAAGAAAAAGTAGGCAGTTTTGTCCTACTAGCAGATGTTCGACAAACGGGACGCGAATATGGACATCGAGATATGTGTTTCTTTTTCGGCGCGAAAGATGCGAGTAATTTTTACTACGTTCATGTCGCGACGAAAGCCGACCAAAACGCGCACAATATCTTTTTAGTCAATGACGAAGCCCGTCGAAACATTGCCGATACGACAACAGAAGGCGTCGATTGGGGCAGTGATTGGCATCGCATCAAAATCATTCGCAACATCGAAACTGGAACGATAGAGGTCTACTTTGATGATATGCAGCAAGCGATTATGACAGCAAAAGATCAGCACTTTGATTATGGATATGTCGGCTTTGGTTCATTCGACGATACTGGTATGATTGATAATGTGGTCTTGCAAGGGGAGGTCATGCCGACTCATTTGGAGCAAGGTTTCTTTCCGAAAAACTAAGAGTATATCTAAACTCTATATGAGTATTTGCCGTTTGAAGTGCGACTATTTTTATATCAAAAAAATCACTTGATGTCCACTTCTACGGTAGCCCCTTTTCGATTCAAAGAATTTACGATTGAGCAAGATCAGTGTCCGATGAAAGTAGGCACGGATGGAACGTTACTGGGTGCTTGGGCATCGGTGGAGCATCCCACGCACATTCTGGATATTGGTACAGGAACTGGTCTGATCGCCATCATGCTAGGGCAACGTTATACTGAGGCACATATCGAAGCGGTAGAGATTGACGAAACGGCTTGCGCACAAGCTACCATCAACATGCAAGCAGCACCTTGGGCAGATCGTTTGCAAGCGCATTCGGTCAGTATTCAAAATTTTGCAAAAACAACAGATAAGAAATACGATCTCATCGTTAGCAATCCACCGTTTTTCACAGGTGGTACATTCTCAGATCGGCAAGCGCGAAATGAAGTGCGGCATACGGTCAAGTTGCCCCATGGTGATCTGTTGATTGCGGTCCGAAATCTATTAGCACCGACTGGAACATTTGCTTTGATTCTACCGCTGATTGAAGGTATGCGCTTTGAAGAATTAGCCAATTCGTACAAGTTGTATTGTACGCGAAAAACGGAAGTGTTACCAAGAAGTGGCAATGCCGTCAACCGTTTGTTGATGCAATTTGAGCGCGAAGAAAAGCCGACGGAAACGGATCAATTGGTGTTGTATACGGAACAGCAGAATGAGCGGACGGCGGCGTATGCGGCGTTGACGGAGGGGTTTTATTTATAAAGGAAACATCACTCCCACATCCGTCGACCAACTGTATAGCAATATAAAGCAGCTGGCATGAAATCAAAGGAAAGGTCTTTATATTTCTTTTCTCCACTACTGTCAATAGTAGTTACGACTGCTCTTTTCATTTGGTTCTTTTCTAAGAAAGTAAACAGCGAGTCTAGCTCATTTGGATACTCGTAAAACCGATTGCTCCATTTCACTTCTACTGCCCATACTGGTTTTAAAGTACTCGAAGACAGTCCAACTATATCGACTTCACCATCTTTCCATCGCGCATAATAGGGTGTTTGCCAATGCCTATGAAACCATTGTGCATAGATCGCCGTTTCGACCATGTTTCCCATCACACTCGATTCTGGCTTTACAGGGGCGAATAAGGCACTTCGCAAAGAGGGATTAGTTAAGTATATCTTGAATTGACTGGTGCGTTTGAATTTTTTACCACTCGCGTCGATTCTGTTGACTACTTTGATGAGGAAGGCGGCTTCCAAATAACTCACATATTTTTTGATCGTGTTTTTAGAAATGCCTGAATTGGATGAAAGCTTGTCGTACGAAAATTCATTGCCAGTGTTGAACGCAATCGTTGTAAAGAGCGAGTTGAGTTCCTGTACATCTTGAATACCATACAGACTAGGGAGGTCTCTCAATAACACTTTATCCACTATATCGCTCTTAATATATCGACCAGGATTCCTTTGCATTTCTTCTGACAAAGAGACTTCTGGATAGCCACCAAAGTTGATGTAATTGATAAATTGATCGTTCAGTTTGCTGATGTTGATGGTATCGAATACGGTGATAGCAGCGTCTTTCCATTTTTTCTCTTTGGGAACAATTAGTCGTTGTTGTCCTTTCAAGTGAATGTATTCATGAAAAGTGAGGGGCGGTAAGGTAAAATCACGAAATCTACCTGCTCCCGACTCTTCACTTTTCAACTTCAATGCAGCCGCAGCAGAACCCGAAACGATAAACTTTGCCCCATGGTAGGAATCCACCAAAGACTTTAAGTGAATCTCCCAATTTTTTAAGTACTGAATTTCATCGAAGAAAACGTAATAGTCTTTCGTATCTTCTTCCATCTTTACCGCTCGCCTGCAATACAAAAACAACTGTTCAATAGGAATGCCATTAAACAGAGGTGTTTCGATAGATAAATAACATATCTTTCTCGGATTGACTCCTTCTTCTATCAATCGTTGAATAGTATGATAGATAAGAACCGTTTTTCCAACACGTCTAGGTCCCATCAATACCACCGCTCTTTTGACTGTGCTAGTGTATACTTGAGAAAAAAATTCATTGAAGTATAGTCGCCGCCGCATATCTTGATAGACGCTATCTATACTTTCTTGAATCCACCAAGGATTGTCGAATTGTATTCTTTCTATGACTTGTTTTTCTGTAATTTCATACAAGGACATATCGGTCACTTAATTTACCACCAAATATACTGATCTTTAGCAGTAGAGTCAATTAATTGATCTTATTTTGTCTATAATTAATACAATAGAATCAAACCTTTGACCTTAATTAACCAAATTATGCCAAAATAGAATCAACACCTTGACGCTATTTACAAACTACCGATCTGGCAAAAACACATAAATTACCTCTGGAAAGAAAATAACGACTCCCAAAAAAATCACCTGAATAATGACAAACGGCACAATCCCTCTGTACAAATGTCCAGTCGTAATGCCAGGAGGCGCAACACCTTTCAAGTAGAAAAGTGCAAAACCAAAAGGCGGTGACAAAAAAGACGTTTGTAGATTCAAAGCGAGTAAAATCCCAATCCACACTAGGTCAATGTCGTATTGCACGAAAATAGGCGCGACGACTGGCACAATGATGAAAAT
>CAYLPW010000168.1:0-10902 GCA_964385665.1 uncultured Saprospiraceae bacterium | reverse complement strand
AACTTTATATCATCAATTATGCTAATTCATAGTTGCATTTTGTACCTTTGTTTTCTCTTATAACAAACAAACAAAAAACAGTAACTATGAGGCATTTTTTCATTCTCATTCTGTTATTCTTATGCCCTTTTTTGACTCATTCTTCTTTCGCTCAATACAATCATCCAGATGACTATGCTGCCTTGCGCGCGCTTTACTTAAGCACCAATGGCGATGGTTGGTTAGTGAATAACGGCTGGTTGGACGCGGCTACCTTAGAGCAGCATGCCACACCGCCTGACGACATAAATATGACCAATTGGTTTGGTGTGGTCGGCAATGACGAAGGACGAATTGAAGCTGTTTATTTGACCCGAAACAACCTGTCTGGTACGATTCCAGAGGAAATCAGTCAACTATCTGATTTGGTCGTCTTGCAATTGAATGAAAATCAATTGTCTGGCAGTATTCCACCTAGTGTTGGTGAATTGAATGACTTGTCTATTTTATGGCTTTCCGAAAATCAGTTGACAGGAACGCTACCTTCCGCACTTGGTGGGTTATATAATTTGAACACATTACTACTCGACAACAATGAATTCACGGGCGAATTGCCGACTAGCCTTTCAGCACTCAGTCAACTGAATACTCTTAATCTAAGTTGGAACAAGTTCAGTGGCAACATTCCAAGCGAATACAATAGACTCCAACTACTGGTTTCCTTCAATGTCATGTGGAATCAACTGACAGGCTCCTTTCCTACTCATCTACTTCAGTTGAGCAAGCTGCATGAACTAGATATTTCGTTCAATAACTTCGCGGGGACGATTCCTCTATCTATTGCTGACCTCCAAGAATTGAAGATATTAAAATTAGGCGGCAACCAATTTACGGGGACGATTCCACCTTCTCTTGGAACACTAAAGAACTTGAGAGATCTCTCCCTAGATCAGTGTTCTTTGGAAGGCAATATCCCCGAAACATTTAACAACTTAACTCATTTAAGAAGCTTCAATGCACATAATAACTTATTGACTGGAACACTGCCAGAAGGATTGGGCAACTTGGAGAACCTAAATTACATGAGTTTAGCTAACAATGACTTTTTCGGTTGCATTCCAGCCTCTTATCAAAACCTTTGTGACGCAACGATCATCCTATTGGACAATTCTAATCTACCAAACGGTGGAGACTTCACTTCTTTTTGTGCAGATAGTACTGGTCTTTGTGGTCAACAGATCACTAACTGTGTGGATAGTGTCGTCAGCAGACTAGTTTTTGATGAAAATGGTTTTTTTCGCATTGTCAAAGAGACGATTACTACATGCGACACAATAAATACTGGGGGTGATGTGCTGACCTCTCATGTAGACGATTATACGGCACTACGGGCTTTGTATTTGAACACTAATGGAGATGACTGGAAGCAGTACACTACCTCTGGTCATGGTCATGGATGGCTGGACGAAACTTCCTTTCACGCTCATCCTTCTTTGCCCTCCTTCGTAGATGTATGTTCTTGGACGGGAATCGACTGTAATGCATCAGGGAGAGTAGTTAGCGTCAACTTACATGCTGATCGCCTTGAAGGTAAACTACCAGAGGAGATCGGTTTATTAAGTGAATTGGAAGAACTCATACTAACCAGCAATGACTTTTCTGGTACTATACCAGAAAGTATAGGTCAACTGTCTAAACTCAAAGTACTGGAGATTGACTTTCATAAATTTGAGGGTACTATTCCAGCTACTATTGGTCAGTTGACGAATTTGGAAGTATTAGATTTATCCTCATTTGCAGGGGAGTCGCAGTTAGGAGGAACACTTCCTACTAGCTTTCGTCAGTTGACTAAGTTGCGAAAATTAAGCTTGAGTGGCAATAAGCTATCAGGCGACCTTTTCTCTCCTATTCAAAATGCTCGTGAATTGGAGACTCTATGGACAGACAGAAATAACTTCACAGGTGATCTTCGTGAATTGTTCAACAACTGTCCTAATTTGGTTTACTTGTCTATTAATAGAAACCGTTTAACAGGCTTCATACCGAATTCTATCGCTAATTTAACTGAGCTAGAGGTTTTTGATATAAGTGGAAATCAACTTTCAGGAGTACTACCCGAAAGTATAGGTCAACTCACTAAGCTGAAGTCTATTAACGCTGGCTTCAACAATCTGACGGGATCTATTCCTTCCTCCATAGGAAAACTACAAAACCTGATCTCTCTTATACTATGGAACAATAATCTTTCAGGTTCACTACCGAAAGAATTAGGGCAGTTACAGCAGCTATCTCGGATATTCTTACATAGAAACAATCTTTCGGGACGTATTCCAGCTGAACTTTCCAATATGTCTGCTTTAGGAGAACTTGGCCTTTCTCATAATAACTTAGTAGGCAGCATTCCGGGTGAATTAGGGAATTTGAGTAGTCTGAACTTTTTAATGTTAGACGATAATCAACTATCTGGTTGCTTTGACGCCAACCTAGCTAACCTTTGTGCGATAAGAGTTAATATAGAAGACAATCCAGGACTGCCTGGCGGCGGTGATTTTGAAGCTTTTTGTGAAAGCAGAGTTGGAATATGTACGAATAGTGATAACATAGAAAATCGAAATGAATTCGCTACTTATCTAGGCGATGCTTTTCCCAATCCGACGTCGACATCTATCACTATTACTTATGAGTTAAAAAAAGAAGTACGGACAGCACAACTCCTTATATGCAATATATTCGGGAAGCTAAGTAGTCAACACACGCTAAACACATCTAATCAGCTACCGATTGATGTAACTGCACTAGAATCTGGCACGTACTTCTATAGTTTAATCGTCGATGGAGAAATGGTAAGCACGAAGCGATTCGTCAAGTTATAAGAGCCTGCTTCAGTACATCTTATTTTTCTAAAGAGCTAGCTCAGATATAAAGAGCTAGCTCTTTTTTTATACGAAAACACACAACATGAAATCGACAGCGCAGCAACTCTTATTTCTGCTTTTGGTAACCAGTTTTTTCCTCACTTCCTGCAAGACCAACAACACGATCGGCAAAAAAGGAGAACCTATTTTCGTTGCTCCTATTGGCATACAAGCCTATTCTTTCCGCAATTATTTCCCTAAAGATATGATTGGTACACTGGATCGTATTCAAGCAATGGGCATTACAGAGATTGAAAGCGGATCGGGGAAAATTGCGCCAGAAGACTACCGAAAACTATGTGCAGAACGTGGCATCAGTATTCCTTCCACTGGCGCGAATTTCAATGAGTTGAGGGATACTCCAATGGCAGTCGTCGAACGCGCAAAAGCACTAGGTGCGAATTATGTGATGTGTGCTTGGATTCCGCACGATAAAGGAAACTTTGGTCTCGCCGATGCAGATAAAGCGGTAGCGGTATTCAATAAGGCAGGAAAAATATTGGCTGACAATGACTTGACGTTCTGCTATCATCCACACGGTTATGAATTTTTAGAACACGAGGAAGGCACGCTACTCGACTACCTCATGGAACAAACCAATCCTGAGCATGTCTCCTTTGAGATGGATATTTTTTGGGTGCAATTTGGTGGCGGCGATCCAGTGGTTTTGCTCGAAAAATATGGCGACCGATGGAAGTTGATGCATTTGAAAGATATGAAACCTGGTATTGAAAAGGACTTGACAGGCGGAACGAATAAAGAATACAACGTCCCTCTAGGCACTGGACAGTTGGACATGGAAGGTATATTAAAAGCGGCTAGAAAGATCGGCATTGCGCACTATTTTATTGAAGATGAAAGTCAAGCAGTTGTAGCGCAAGTACCAGAGAGTATTACCTATTTGAAAAGCCTGCGGTACTAGTGTTACCAATTGTTCTGCAACTAGAACTACGAGAGCATGACTTAACTCCCTCAAAAGAAGTTCAGAGCTATTTTTTAGCAACTATTTTTTTCGCCTTCAGAGGTGCTATAAGCTCCTGACATTGCTGTAGAATCCAGCTCTTGGCATATACATTAGCACTACTTTGTACATCGCTATGTAGTTTTTCAACCTTGCCACGAAATTCTTCTACACGCATTACGACCTGGTCGCTTTTAAGCTGCACCATTTTTTTAGTGAAACGCAGCATGTTTTTATAGCCTTTTTTCTCTTTAACAGTCATTTTTTTGCTGCGCATGATATAAATACGCATGCTTTCTAATAACGACAGCAGTGCTTCTACATCGTCAAGTGCGTAGTAGGAACGCATGAGCAACAAATTGCCGCCTAGATGATACTGGACTTCTGTAAATTGTACCTGTAGGAGTAGTGTTCGAGCCTTGTCATAGTCTTTTCTGCTCAAATAGTAGTACGCTAAACTATAGTTGTAAGCATTAGTCTGATGGGTTTGTAACAGCTTCTCCTTATAGGTTTCAATAAAGTGATATGTCCAATTGAATTCGCCTAGATAGCAACCCAAAGTAGATATATTCTTGTAGTCCCAACCGTCGATTTTGCCATTGCGCAAGACAGTCTCGTTTTTGGTACTTTGCTTGTAGATGTCGAATAGTTCTTTTTGAAACTCCGTATCTCCATTGTTTACTTTCAGAATGCAATAATTAGAGGCAAAATCATATAATTCATTTAATGTATTGAATGTGTACTCATCAGCATATTGAATCAGTAAGGTCTTTAAACTCTGATAATGTGTTGCTTCCTCCGTATCTTCCAACATCTGCCAGACTGTGTAATAAGCAGCTATCGTCGGCATCAGTTGATAGCGTCCCCAGTGCTGTTCTACATACTGTATGACGGAAGGTAACATCGAAAAGTCATATTGCGTATTCATAATCATCTCGTGTGCGCGTAGCAAACAGCATTGTCGCAGCTTTTCGAGTATATAGAAATGATCCAGAGATTGCAACAGTTGTTCTCCGCTTTTTTGATCGGATCGTTTGATGTGATTGACGGTGTAGTCACGTACTAAGGTATGGTAGCGAAAAAGGGTGTGGTAGTAATGCGTGTCGTAGGTAGGTCGCTGCTGTAGTTGCTTTTCAAAATACTTAGCCCGATTAGTAAAAACATCCAACTGACTATTGGTATATGCTTCTTCTAGTGTCATAATAGACTCTTCATAACTTTGACGCTCTAAACGCTCATGCGCTAGAAACCGATGATATAAGCGCAGCAAGTAAGTCATCACGTTATAGATCTGCTGCTCGTCATACACTTCGCCTGAGAAGAGCTTTTTAAATAAATACTCTTTTTTAAAGAAGCGATCCTGTTGCTTCTCAATAGCTACCAGCAGTAGATCTAACAGATGAGTGGTGTTTTCATGTTGGTTGAAATAGGGTGACTGTACAAAGCGGACGAATCGCTCTAGCTCCTTACTTTCTAACTTTTCCAGTCGTTTCACTAATCGGCTCTGACGCATGAAAATAAATTAAATATATTTAGAACACAAAAACACATTCTCGTTTTTAGCTTAACGACTTAACAACCAAATAGATACAGTTTCATCAAAATTAATTTTTAGTACAGTTTTTATACCACATGTACTTCTAACCTATCTGTTTTTGTCTGATATTTGTATCAACGAAAAGCATATTAGACTTTAGATGCTAGATAGTAGATTTGTTCGGCAAGTAATTGTAGATCAAAGCGATAGACTCTAATTAATTTCTGTTTTGAAAACCTCCTAAAACAACCAAAAGAAACGACTTATTATCGGCAATTAGAATCTCATGAACATTTCGGTAAGGGCATCCTGGCAAGGATGCCCTTTCTTTTTGTCCTCTTCTCGCCCGTCAAAAGTTATATTTCTGTCCGAGCTAATGCTAGAACAGAAAAGCCCTTCAAGAACGAATTCCTGAAAGGCTTTTTGACTCAACGCGCGGATATCTATTTTGCGTCTACTGCATCTATCTTCCCAACAAAACAGACCGATACCGCTCTTGATCTTTCAATACCTCAATTGCTTCCTGTACTTCAGGATCATTGCGCAGTCCAATTTGTACCTTCCCTTTCTGATAGTAGTAACGTCCCGCGATTTGCTTTTCGATCATATCGACAATAGCTGGTTCATACTTCATCAATTCGGTGCGCTTGGTCGCTGCAATATTGGCACGTAGTGATTCTACTTCCGCGTCAATGCGGTAACCATCCTCGTTAGCAGCTTCTTCCAGCTTATTTAATAGATTTTCGGTAGCAGAATTGTAGTCAAAATTTCGCTCCGTCACGTAGCTCAAAAAATCACTGAATTCTTTGAATTGCAAGCTTTCCACCGGCGCGACGCTCGGCTTATCTTGACAATATTTCGTCACATAATCAAAAACAGTATGGCTGCGATCTAAGGTTTTCAACAGATTGGAACTACCATCTTTGTCTACGACAATGTCTGGCTTCACACCACCGCCGTCGTACACCACTCTATTGTTGTTGAGAGTATTAAATGCTACTCGCTTTTCCTCAGCAATATCGACAGGTTCACCATTTTCGTATTCCACGGCTTGAATGCAACGCCCACTCGGGATGTAGTACTTCGCCGTCGTCAGTTTTACTTTCGCATTGTAACCCAAATCGCGATGATTTTGCACCAATCCTTTTCCGTACGAACGCTGTCCTAATAGAATACCTCGATCGTAGTCTTGTATCGCTCCACTCACAATTTCAGAAGCCGAAGCCGAACGGTTGTTGATGAGAACCACCAGTGGAATTTCATCATCCACAGGTTCGTTCAACGTACCAAAGTCACGATCCCATTCTTGTATTTTTCCTCTAGTCGAAACCACAGTTTTGTTTCTTGGGATAAAGACATTGGTCACATTAACAGCTTCTGTCAATAGTCCACCGCCATTCCCTCGCAGGTCTAAAACAACACCTTTCATATCAGGCTGTTGTGTTTGCAAGTCACGTAGCGCATCGGCTACATTGGCGCCGGCTTCTCGCGTGAATGTCGTCAGGGCAATATAACCCACCTCGTCGTCAATCATGCTGTAATGTGGCACGTTTTTCATCTTCACCTCTTCCCGTACCAAAGTGACGGTTCGGTTGCCTGTTTCACCTGGACGATGGATCAATAAATCTACTTCAGTTCCTGGAAAACCACGCAGTATTTCTTCTACGGCATCTATGTTCTTTCCTTTCGCGTCTTTGCCATCGACTGCCATGATCTGGTCGCCCACTTTCAGTCCAGCTTTGTCGGCAGGCTGGTCTTGATAGAGTTCCATGATCGTCAACGTGCCATCTATTTGTGCACTTTCTGCGCCTATACCATTGTAGCGACCTTCTGTGATGAGTCGATAGCCTTCGATTTGGGATTCAGATAGGTAGTTGGTATATGGATCAAGCGAATTGACCATGGCGTCAATTCCAATCTTCATAAAGGCAGATGGATCAATTTCATCGACATAAAACGTGTTGAGTTCTTGATAGAGCTTAGCGAAGATTTCAATGTTCTTCGCAATCTCAAACATCTTATCGTTGTTGTTGATTGTGGTCGCAGCGACACCTCCTAGAAGGACAAGTGCTAGTGCTAGTATCTTTATTTTTTTGTGCATGGATTTTCTTTTTTGTTTGAACGACTATGAAGTGATAATTAGTGGGTAAACAGCTATGTATTTTAACCGCAAAGACGCTAAGGTATTTTGCAAAGATCGCTAAGAACGAACTATACTCGCTTTGCGTCCCTTGCATAATCCTCCCGCGCCTTTGCGGTTCAATTTCTAATACAAAATTAACTTATGCACACTCATACCTTTCGCATCCTGCAATTTTAACTGATAGATACCAGCTGGATAAGCCGAAAAATCCAACTGTGTATGACCTCGAATCTCGCGTGTTTCTAACAATTGCCCTTTTGCATTGTATAAGTTCATCGTATGACGCTTGGCAGGCACATTTAGTTGCACTAGTCCATTACTTGGATTGGGAAATAGTTGACTATCGTCTTGCAAGATGGAGCTGGTACTCACCACTTTTTCGGTACGAAACTGAAAGACAGTTGATACTTGATCGCCACATTCTGTTCGAGCAGTGACGCGCCAAAAGTAAACTTGATCAGATCCTAAACTGTCTGGTACTAACAAAGACGTGAAGTTTCCTTCTACTGTTTTCTGATAGATCAGCTCATCAAAAGTCGCTGTTTCACTTAATTGGATGTTGTATTCGTCTGACACACCTTCCCATTCTAAAATAGTGTTCGCCAGCATCACTGCTTCACTTCGATCTTGTGGAGCGATCAACTTTATTTCAGCAACAGGAATTTTCGCTAAAACGAAAGGTTCTTGTACAGAAAAATATTGATCTTCTACTCGTAATTCCAATACATAGTTACCACTACTCAACAGGTCAAGTTGGTCAAAGATGATATAGCCTGTTGTCTCATTAGGGGCTCTTGCAATGTCGTAGCTCAACTCATCGGCTATATTTCCTTCTAAACTAATCATTAACGTTTCTTCCTCAAAGTTATCTCCTATTTGAAATTGAATAGAATCGACTGCCACACCACAACTGACAACTCGATCTTGTGGAAAAGTTACCCCTACATCAAACTGTTGACTCGCCTGACAGACTTCTATTCCCCAAGCTTGTAATTCTCCACCATCCTGAAACTGAGTATCCCTTATCCGCAACGTCCACTGCCCTTGCATCTCTTCACCTCGAAACGCTGCTAAAGCCTCTGCTGGTCGATAGATACGCCCATCATCTGGCGGACATTTCAGTTCTACTAGACTAGACTCATCATCTAGTTGTAGATCAAAATTTTCATCGCTGAAACAAGGTTCATCCAACAGAGTAACACGCGTCCCCTCTGGACTTTCTAATACAATCTGTAAGTCTTCAATCCAAGTATGTACCCCCCGCAGGGTAGAAATATTTAAATCAACTATGGTACCAGATTCCTCTAGGTTTAAGACGGAACGATAGTCATTCGGAGAGCCAGAACTAATTGCAATAGGAACATTCTCAGAGTCAACTATCTCGCAAAAAGCAGTGGTAAACCGAACCGTTGGCGACCATTCGGAAAGTCCACATTCTTGTACAGCACGTACGCGCCAATAGTAAGTAACACCAGCTTCTAATCCGTTGACTTGCAGATTATTAGTAGACAATTCAGAAATAGCTACTTCGTCAAATATGGAATCGCTATGAATTTGTAGTTCATAATTAGGATCAAATGGTAAAGCTTCCCATTCTAAAAATGGATTATTAGAAACAGCAGGATTGCCGTCGGCAGGAGATAAGATGTTAGGCGCAGCTAAATCAGTTGGCAGAATAGTTAGTTTCAAGAAGGTCTCCAATTCGTCGATTACTATACTAAAAACAGTATTAGAAGCTGGACTATTCTCTAGACCTGTGATGAATAATATAGCTTGTTGGTCGTTCTCCTCATTCACCTGAATACTAGCTACCCATCCCTCTGGCAGTCCTTCTATCGACCATACGATCTGCTCTGAAAATCCATTTTCGTTCACAAGTTCAAAACGAGCCGTATCACTTGTACAAACTTCTAAAGTAGAAGCCACTGCTCTCAACTGTTCTCCACACGCTCCTTGCTGTCGTCCTGCCAATCGTTCTAGCCCAAATCCATCTCGATCCAACCAATTTGCTAGTCTTGTCGACGCTGTATTGCCATTCGACCAAGATTCGGCAAAGCTACCATAAGCGTCATAGCGGTCGTTGCTACAAGATGCCTGCCCGCCAAATAATTGACCGATCACTTCTCCCTCCGTATTGAATAAGGGGGAACCCGAAGAGCCTACTTCAGTCGAACCAATATCCCAATCTTGTACGATCATATACTGTCCATTGCTACTAGCATCTCCTCCAGTTGTTCCTCTCAGGATGGGTTGATAGGTGAAAGAGATACGTTTTTCCTCCGTACTAGGATGATGAATACAAACAGCACTATCGGGTAGCGTGCGTGTGGTATTCCAACCCGCAAAAAAAACATCCACACTATCTGCAATAGGATCGTCTAGCTCAAGCAAGGTCATATCACTCGCTGGTCGATTGGCACGTAGTATAGCTCCAGTATTAAATTGCTCCAATCGTCCGTCCCCTATTCGTCCATTCTGTGACGTGTTGGGCGGTCGGCAAGTAGTGTTTTCATAGTTCCAGTACGCTACAATACTAGCTGCATTGTTAGCATTGATGCCACAATGGTCGGCAGTCATGTAGTAAGGAGTACAATCCTGACGCGTATTGTTGACTAAAAAACCAGTACAAGCGCGCGTGCCACGAATAGAGTACATGCTGACTGATTTGATAACGTCTCGATAGTTATCAATTTGAGGATAGCCTTCCAATGCACCGCAGTTTGTATCTATATTGCAAGATTGTGCCAGTAAGCTTTCAAAGTTGGTGAAATCATGGTTGACGCTACTTAATGTCAGCCGTAGTTCATCCCGATTTTTTGTAGGTAAGCGCACTTCTATCAGTACGTCATCTCCGTTGACAATAGGTGTCCAAAGTTGGGCGTGTACTTCATTGTCAGCAGGCGTGAATGGCCCCCGTTGACTTCCATCCTTTACGCTATATAAATACAATTCTCCACCTTCGGGCATAAAGAAGTCAGTGAACCCAAAGTTCAGCGAGTATGCTGCTGTAGAGCGGATACGTAACTGCCAAATGGCTATTCCTAAATGTTGGTTGGTTTGCCATTTCCCCGCCGAGTTAGGTGTCATGTATACCTTGTGACTGATCGCAAACTCTGGCACTTCTTTATTCTGTCGGCGCTTTACTTCTCGTTGGCGTAGTAGTTCGTTGTCCATCTTTGGCATGTCCACCACTTCTACTTGATTCCATTTGCTGGGAATGTAGGTTTGTGCCTGTATTATTGATGTATACAAAAAGAGCAGAGAGAAAATGGGTAGCCATTTAGTATAAGTATTCGGAGACAACTTCATAGAAAGAGAATATTGTAGAATATAGTTAAAATCATATACTTCAAAGCTTTATCACTAA
>CAYLPW010000167.1:0-10934 GCA_964385665.1 uncultured Saprospiraceae bacterium | reverse complement strand
CCGTACATAGTCACCTACAGCTACCTGTCGTTCCATCACAACACCAGACTGTTGGGCGTAGACGGGAAGCGTTTCTTGAACACTTTTCGTCGTTTCTATTTGTTCAATAGTCGCTGCGTCTACTTTCCAATAAGCTAACTTTTGCCGAGCTGCTACAACGAGATTTGGATTGATGTCTTGTAGTTTTGCAGCTTCCAATAGCTCGCGTTGCGCGGTGATGAACTCAGGTGCATAGATGGTTGCTAACTGTTGCCCCTTTCGGACACGTTCGCCCGTAAAAGAGACGTGTAATTTTTCAATACGTCCACTTACGTGAGCCACTTGGCTAGAAATTTGCCGTTCATCCACCTGAATTTTACCGGATAGACGAATCGTAGAGCGAGTAGCTACTGCTCCTTCACCCACTATTGTCGTTTGAATATTTGCTAGCTGAACGGCTTCTTTTGTCATTTCCAATACTGTTGGGTCGGTCGATGTTTGGCTACTAACAGTCACCAAATCCATCTCACAGATTGGACAAATGCCTGCTTCCGCTTGTCGAATCTGGGGGTGCATGGAACAGATATAGATATTCTCCTCACTACTCTCACTAGCCGTTGAGATAGTCGAATGCGCATCTACCGAGGCAGCATCATTTTTTGTCTGACCACTTATAAAATAGCCAACTATTCCTCCCAGCAGAAGGCTAGGAATCACCCACTTCAATATGCTACTCATGTTCATTTATTTACTCAACAATGCTTCTATCTGACTTTCCAATATATGGCTTTGAACGACTACTTCCAGTAGTTGTAAGTCATAAGTAGTCAATCGAAGTTCCATCTGCAATAATGCTTCCAAATTACTACCACCATTACTAAAATCTGCTTCTAATAAACGAATACTTGAACTGACAATTTGTTGTTGCTGCTGATAGCTACTGAGTCGCAGTTTTGCTTGTTGGTGAGCAGCGTCTATTTGTTCAATAAGTGCTCGAAATTGCGTTAAACTGTTCGTTCGCCGATGTTCTAACTGCGCTAGACTCAATTGCTCTGCTCGTTTTTTAGCTTCAAATTTCTTTCGATAGATAGGCACTTTTACCATTGCACGTATTTGTAAGGCATCACGTCCATTATCTAGAAATAACGCATCTGTACGCTCATTGACCAATAAATAATCCACACCCACACCAATAGTTGGCTTATTCGATAAGTCGTTAATGATCAATTTCTTTTGGGCAACTAAGGTCTCCAACTGATTGATAGTGAGCAATGGATGTGTTGCTTCGATTCGCTCCATCAGTTGGTCGGTCAAATAGTTCCAGTCGGCAAATACAAGCGTATCAGTGACGGTAATAGGTGTCGCTATATCTTGATGTAACAGTTGATTTAATGTACTAGTTGGTAGGACTTTTTCTTGTTCCAATACACGCAACATTTCCTGCACTTCTAACACCCGAAGTTGTCGCTCCAATACATCTACTGCTGTAGCTTGTCCACTTTCCAAACGAGTAGTGGTCAGTTGCTGCAAACGTTCCAATAATTGTAACTGTTGCTGTCGAATGCGTTGTTGCTGTTGCAGTTGATACAGCATGAAATACTGTTTTTCCACTTCTTGAATGAGGGCTAATGCCTTTTGCTGAAGCTGTTCCTGTTCGACTTGGGCTTCTAGTTGCGCTAAATTGGACTGTTCTTTTAAAGTGCTGAACCAAGGAAACTGTTGCATCGCTCCCAATCGCATCGTTTGTGGTCCTAACCTAGTTTGTATCGGTAGTGGAAGTACACTTATGTTGACTTCGGGCTGTGGCAGTTGGCTCACCTGAGGTGCGCGTTCCAGGGCTATTTGATAGTCTTTCTCTAGAATTTTGAGATCAAGATTGCGTTGTAGGACAGTCGCTTTTATAGTTTCCAAGGACTGGGCAGCTAGTTGACTAACAAATATCAAACAGCCAACTACCAATAGGACACATAGCCTACAGTAGGCAAACAAATTGGTCAATACAGTCAACTGCATGTGGTTGTTTTTTTACTTATTCTTGTTTGATAGATAGGTGGAATAGGTACAACTTGCTCAATCAAAATAGAGGAGTTAAGGATACAATTATCTAGCTAAATCATCAAAATAGTAGTACTGATGTTATGGCTTAACTAGCAATTGACAACTGTCAGTTTCAGTTGCACCAACGAAAATTTAGACATACGCCAGAACAATAGCTGCAACTTGCCATTTTTTTACGACTTTTGATAAAAACAGAACGATATGCGCGATCTATTTTTGGGAATAGTTGGTTTTTTTCTTCTTGTGAGTTGCTCTTCTTCCAGTTTGGATGAAACGTTCAACCCTAACTTGTACAACGGGTATTATCAAAAGATATTGAAGAATAAAGAAGCATCGATAAGTGATCTTTTTTTAATGAACTACGCCGTGCTACGACAGCGTGATTACTACGACTATACAGTAGAAGATAAAACATACAGCGAAATCATAGCGCAAGCCAAAATGTTTAGTCAACAAGGACTCCCTGTTGAGTATGTGTACGAAACGCCGACCGCCCCTACAGGTATTTCTCTTGATATTGGTGTAGAAGGTTCTAGTACGATTCGCCCAAAGCTTAATGGTTCTCGACTGATTCGGGTGGCGCGATTTAGTGTAGGTTTTGAAAATACGACCGATCAAGATATTGCTTTGTTGAATGCTAGTTTTATTGTTAAGGGACCATTTCAAGACTATATTACAACAGCAGGTTATGAGGTCAATTGCAAAGTAGAAGCTGGCGAAACACTCCGAATTGGCTTTTTTATAGATGCGCGAGTGATCCGCGACAATATAGTTTATGGTCAACACTACGAGGTCGACCAAATTGATATGGAAACCTTATTGGCTGGTCTAACTATTGAATTGGGAGGATTAAGTATCAACAAATCAACGACTTATTTTGATCGTTGTATTGATACAGAAGCGCGACGCGAACCATTCCGCACCATTTCCTTTGCCGAAGACCTAGAAGAACGTGATTGGATACAGCGGGAAGATGGAAACACACGTCTTTTGATTGGCAACACTTTTTTGCAACCCGAAGAGGAAGGATTACGCACAATTCAGTTAGGCAATGAGCAATGAACAGTTTACAATGAACAATGAGTTAGTTATAGATAGTTGGTTATCAGCTGAATGGTCTAACATCTAATATCTAACGTCTAATATCTTTTAAATATACCAACTTATGCAAACAAGAAGAATCTTTTTATCCCGATCTAGCAAAGCTGCACTAGCGGTAGGTGCAATGGGTGTATTTGGCTGCAATCGAACAGCGAATCAACAACTCAATACGGCCAGTATCGACGATATTGACCCCAAAAGTCTCTTTTTTGATATTTCCTTAGCGCAATGGTCACTCAACAAAGCCCTGTTCAGTGGGAAATTGGATAATCTAGACTTCGCGGCTAAAGCGAAAAATGATTTTGATATTGATGCGATTGAATATGTCAATCAATTTTTCATCGACAAAGCAGAAGACAAATCATATTTAGCGCAAATGAAGCAACGTGCAGATGACAATGGCGTCAAAAGTTTACTCATCATGATCGACCGTGAAGGAGGATTGGGTGATACCGACGAAATGCGCCGAAAAGAAGCAGTCGAGAAACACTACAAATGGGTAGATGCCGCTAATTATTTGGGCTGTCATTCCATTCGCGTCAATACTTACGGCGAAGGAAGTGCTGAAGCAGTAGCTGCTGCCGCCGTGAAAAGTTTGACTACATTATCGGAATATGGAAAGTCGGCAGACATTAATGTGATTGTCGAAAATCATGGTGGTTATTCCTCCGATGGCGTTTGGCTGAGCAACGTCATGAAAGAAGTGAATATGGACAACTGTGGCACGCTACCAGATTTCGGTAATTTCTGTATCAAACGAGCCAAAGGCGAATGTGCAGAAATGTACGATCGCTACAAAGGTATGGAAGAATTGATGGACTATGCGAAAGCGGTGAGTGCGAAAGCGAATAAGTTCGACGCGAAAGGCGAGGAAGCAGAAATGGACTATATGCGCATCATGAAAACCGTCAAAGATCACGGCTATCGTGGCTATGTCGGTATTGAGTATGAAGGGAAAGATTTGACGCCTGATGAAGGCATTCGAGCGACTAAGAATTTGTTGCTGCGAGTGGGGAAAGCGTTGAGTTAGAAACCAGAAAGGCTTTTAAAGCTTCAAGAGCTTTGAAAGCCTTTAAAAAATTAAGATATTATGCAAACATCAAATAACATAGATACCTTGACCTCTAAAGATATCAAACTACTGATGAAGGAAGCAATTGTGGAAGTTCTAACCGAAAAGCAAGATTTGTTTATGGAATTAATTCATGAAGCTTTAGAGGATGTTTATATGGCTAAAGCAATTGAAGAGGCAGATGATGAGTTGGTTTCAGAAGAGGAGATCAATGTGGTGTTGAAAAGTCAAGAGTTGCTATGAAAATACTTTTCACCAAGCAGTTTTTGAAAGATTTAAGGAAGGTCAGAGATAAAAGCACTCTTCGTCGTATTGACTAGTCTGTAGACAAAATTAAAGGTATCGTATCTTCTCATATTCCAGAACACGAACTAGATACTCCCAGTATTCCGAATATGATTAAGTTGAAGGGGGAAGAAAATCTATACTGTATCCGAGTAGGTGACTGTCGTCTTGGAGTTAGTATCAATATTCAAATAGAAAGTGAGACTAATAATTGGACATTCATCAGATGTTTACATCGAAAAGATATGTATAAAAAGTTTCCATAACAACTTATTTCAACAAAAATTGGCAATCCACGACCTCAAAGGTTGAGCGAATTGCCAATTAAAGAACTATATGTTCTTTGGAGCTAGTACATCACTGAATCAGTAAATAACTGTAACAGACTGTGCCTATTCATCTCCATATTTTTCTTGTCTATACTTCGCGTTGAGTACTTCGTGACGACGCTCCACAGAAGGCTTCGTGAAATGCTTTCTACGGCGTAGTTCTTTCGTCAATTTTACTTTTCTATGCTTTCGCTTATAGCGTTTGAGCGCGCGATCTATAGATTCTCCATCTTTTACGTTGACAATAATCATATATTGAACCCTACTGATTTTAGTGAATAAATGATAAACTAGCATTTGGGGCTGCAAAATTACTGCTTCCTGCGCAATATTCAAAGTCTTTTTTGCACCAAGCATCACTTTTTTCTACACCTATAGCATTTTAACACTCCTATTTGTTCACTTGCGCTGTACTTACCTGTCACAACATAAGACTAACTATTTGATAAGTTAAGCTTCATATACAATTAATAGTACAAGGAGATATTTGCTATCAAATCAAAAGCTGGAGACTAGAATAGTGATCAGTCAGCACTCTGTCAAGGATTTATTCAGCTACCAGACAACAATTCCTCTAGTAATATGGAGCAACGTCACCTCGATCTAGCTGTTATTTCGGATACTCACCTTGGAACACATGGTTGTCACGCCAAAGAGTTGTTGAATTACCTATATAGCATACAGCCAGACACACTTGTTCTGAACGGCGACTTCATTGATATTTGGCAGTTTAGGAAGCGGTTCTTTCCCAAAGAACATATGCAAGTCATTCATCGCATCTTGAAAATGGCAGAAGATGGAACAAAAGTCTATTACATCACTGGCAATCATGACGATAGCTTACGCCAATATGCTGATTTCTCTACAGGTAATATCTTCCTGCGCAATCAATTGACTATTCATCTACACCATAAGAAGTACTGGTTTTTTCACGGGGATGTGTTCGATCTGTCTGTCCAGTATTCTCCCTTTGTAGCAAAATTAGGTGGGCGAAGTTACGATTATCTAATTCGTATGAATCGTCTAATTAATGAAATACGGGCACAGATGGGACTGTCGAAAATGTCATTGGCGAAGCGCATAAAAGATAGCGTCAAGCAAGCGGTAAAAGTAGTCGGTGATTTTGAGCAGAAAGCAATTGAATTAGCCATTGAAAAGTCATATGACTACGTTGTTTGTGGACATATTCATCGGCCTCAAATACGAAGAGTGCAGGGAGAAAATGGTGCTGAAATTACGTACTTAAACTCTGGTGATTGGATCGAGAACCTGACCGCATTAGAATATCAGAAAGGACAGTGGGAACTGTATCGCTATGAAGAGAACTACTTCGATGCACACAGCTATAATAGTGATATGTTGTTAGCAGATCAAGACACCGCTACGCTTTTTGAACAAATGATGAAAATGGCAGCAGAAGCGTAGATCGTACATCTGAAGATGGATAACCTATTTCAACCACAACAAATACGTCGCTGCAAACGGCAACATATACATAAACGAATCAAATCGATCCAAAATACCACCATGTCCAGGCAAAAAGGTGCCAGAGTCTTTGCGCTGATAGCTCCGTTTGAGCATAGACTCAACTAGGTCACCGTAAGAACCGAAAATGACGACAATAGTGGCAAGAATCAGCCAATCCATCAACTCTAAATTGTTGAACAGTCGACTAATTCCAAAGCCTACGATTAAAGCAGTCAGCAATCCTCCCAACGCGCCTTCCCAGGTCTTTTTTGGCGAAACAGTCGGCATCAGTTTTGTCCGTCCAAACTGCCTTCCTAGCAAGTAAGCCCCAGTATCATTCGCCCAAGTAAAAACCATCAGTGCCAATACTGTACGAAAATCGTAAGTGCCTGATTCAAAAGCAATCAAATTTAGTACCAAAAAGGGAACACCTATGTAAGCACCACCTAAAAGAATGATCCCTACATTTTGGAAAGGAAGCTCTGAACGAGCGTATAGTTCAGAAATAAACAAGGAGAAAACAGTCAGTAGGATAGAGAAAAGAATAGCAGTGATAGAGGTTTCTATGTCGTTCAAATGATAGAACGCTAGAAAAACGTAGGGCATCAATCCTACAAAAAGAGTGGCTAGTTTGTGGCGTAAATCGCCTTTCAAGAAAATAATTGAAGCAAATTCCCACAGACTCAAGGCAGCTGCTAATCCGAAAACGATGACAAACATTTCTCGTCCTCCTAGCACTCCAGCTAACATAACGACCACAAAGAGGAAAGCCGTAATAGAGCGTTGCAATAAATCACTTCGTTGCTTTTTCGGTAGGGCAGGTATCTGATCAGACAAGTTGCTTTCGATTAAAGTTGGCTAATAAAAATGCGAGAACAGCCGCTAAGATAATAGAAACTACCAGAAGCAGAATAGGAAGCTCACCGTTTGAATCAACTTCCGCTGGTGCTTTCTGAAAATAACGGATGACTACTTGCAGTCCATTATTGAAAAAATGAGCAATAATTGGTATCCATAAATTATTCGTCCAATAAAGCAGATAGCCCAAAGCTGCGCCTAATGCGAGCCGTGCCAAAAAGCCTTCAAATTGACCATGGACTGCACTAAAAATAATAGCTGCCAACCATACCGCTACATGAGGTTTTTTTGTCCATCGGCTTAAACGATCTTGCAAGACGCCTCTAAATAACAGTTCTTCGCCGACCGCAGGTATCACCGCAATGGTGAGGAGATTAAAAATCAGTTCCCAAGGCGATTCCATCACCAACAAAGCTTTGGAAAGATTCCCTAGATCTTGTTCTAAACTAACTGCCCATTCTGGTAGGGGCAAACTTTTATTGAATTCTAGCAGCCATTGCGCAAGTGGAAAAATAGTAAATAAAAAAAAGATCGCCAATAAAGTCAGTGACCACTTCGGCAGCCGTCGTAAATGTAGTTCATCGATCATTCGATTCGGATAAAACCACCAAGTAATAAAAAGAGCTGGCAGCAGGAAAGTACATACCTGACTAACGATGGAAGACATACGAACAATGTTGCGATATTTCAACTGATTATCTGTCACCAATTGTTGCACAACTTCTTGATAGTGAGTGCCTGTCGAATGTGCAATTGCTTGCATAAACACACTTCCCAAAGCTGCTCCTAATACCACCATCAGCAGTAAACCTACTAGCGCATAGAGGTGATTCTGCGGTACTTGTTGTGTTTGAAGTATTTGCATAAATCTTCGTTATCCATAGCAAAAGTAATGATTTGTGGTTGAATCACTTTTATTTTTGATTAGAGCCGCAGGAAAGTGTCCGAAATATGGACATAAAGTCCTTCAGATACTGGACAAGTAGGTAGATTATACGTATCTTCGCGCCCGCTGTAACTGATTTTCGTAATCACTAACGGTTGCTGATTGTAGAAACGACTACGACTCAGCCGTAAAAATTTGAATATGTCAAAATACTTAAGTAACGAAAAGGTCGAAGGGATCTTTGCTGAACACGGTGGTTCAGCGAGTAACACAGGCTCTATCGAAGGGCAAATCGCGTTATTCACCTATCGCATTCAAGAAATGTCAGAGCACCTAAAGAAGAATCGTAAAGATCACTCTTGCCGTCGCTCGCTACTTCGTTTAGTTGGTAAAAGAAGACGCTTACTAAAATATTTAGCCAAGCAAGATATTGCAAAATATCGTAGCCTAATAGAAACACTAGGTATCCGTAAGTAGAATCTAGTTGTTTTTTAATTTGCTCTCAGCGCAGTTCTGTTCTGGGAGCAAATTTTTTAGGTGCTTCACGCAACTCCGTTAGTTTTATAGAACTGATAACAATATACTCACCTTTTATTCCTTATCCAAAAAGTCGATCAACAAAAAGTTTGATTGCAGATGCCATCTCCATGAGATAATATTAATAACAAAGATAGATACACATTAACATGGGAAAACAAATTCCTACAACTGCCTCCATGCAATTGCCAAATGGGCAAGAGGTCATTATTGAAACTGGAAAACTAGCCACTCAAGCGGACGGTTCTGTCGTTCTACGCATCGGCGATACAATGATATTTGCCAGTGCTGTTTCCGCCAAAGAAGCGCGTGAAGGACAATCGTTCTTTCCGCTTTCTGTAGACTACCAAGAAAAATTTGCGTCCGTTGGGCGTATTCCTGGCAACTTCTTTCGTCGAGAAGCGCGCCTATCCGAAAATGAAATTCTAATCTCTCGATTAGTCGATCGCGCGATTCGTCCGTTGTTTCCTGACGGCTACATGAATGAAACGCAGATTATTATCAACTTGATTTCTGCCGATCCAGATATACAACCTGATGCGTATGCGGCATTGGCGGCTTCTGCAGCGATGGCTGTTTCTGATATTCCTTTTGCAGGACCTATTTCAGAAGTTCGCGTTGTTCGCATCAATGGTGAATACCACATCAATCCACTGAAGTCACAGATGGAAGAAGCCGATATGGACTTCATCGTCGCGGCGACGGAAGAGAACGTGATGATGGTAGAAGGGGAAGCCGATGAATGTCAAGAAAAAGACTTAGTAGAAGCCATCAAAGCAGCCCACGAAGTTATCAAACAACAGTGTCAACTACAGCACGAACTAGCGAAAGCAGTAGGTGAAAAAGCATTGACCCAACGTGAAGTAGAACTCGCAGAGGAGAACGAAGAAGTCAAAGCACTAGTAGAACAACACGCCAAAGATGGCATCTACGAAGTGGCAAAAAGCGCAGCTGAAAAGCACACGCGTAAAGAAGGATTCAAAGCAGTAAAAGATGCCTTGAAAGAAAACTTACTTGAAGCTAAAGGCGAAGAGTATATGGAAGAGAATGCTCACTTCGTGAGTAAATACTACGAGAAGCTGAAGAAAGAGACGATTCGTGAAATGGTGATGGCAGAGAAAGTTCGCTTGGATGGTCGTAGTGCCGATCAAGTTCGTCATATTTGGTCAGAAGTGAACTATCTACCAACGGCACACGGTTCAGCCATTTTTACGAGAGGAGAAACACAGTCGTTGACTTCTCTGACGTTAGGCACTAAGAAAGATAACTTAATGGTAGACAACGCATTAGGTAGCTACTACGAAGGCTTTATTTTGCATTACAACTTTCCACCTTACTCAGTTGGAGAGGCACGCCCAATGCGTGGTCCGGGTCGACGCGAAGTGGGACACGCGAACTTAGCAGGACGTTCACTAAAGAAAGTAATGCCAGCAGAACTACCTTATACCGTCCGTATCGTTTCTGATATTTTGGAGTCGAATGGTTCGTCTTCTATGGCAACGGTTTGCGCTGGAACATTGGCGTTGATGGATGCTGGTGTTCAAATCAAAGCACCAGTTTCTGGTATCGCGATGGGTTTGATTTCAGATGGAAAACGTCATGTTGTGTTGTCTGACATCTTAGGCGATGAAGATGCCTTGGGTGACATGGACTTTAAAGTCACTGGGACCACAGAAGGGATCACGGCTTGTCAGATGGACATTAAGTTGGAAGGACTACCTTACGAAGTGCTGGAAGAAGCGTTGATGCAAGCGAAAGATGGTCGTATTCATATTTTGGAGGAAATGGCGAAGACTATTTCTGAACCACGTGACGATTACAAAGCGCACGCGCCTCGTATCGTGGAAATGAGAATTGATAAGAGCTTTATCGGTGCGGTCATAGGACCTGGTGGTAAAGTGATTCAAGAGATACAAGCAGAGACAGAAACGGTTATCAATATCGAAGAAGTCGATGACAAAGGAGTCGTTAGCATTGCGGCGAACAACAAAACTGCAATTGATGCAGCGATGGCACGCATCAAAAAGATTGCATTCCGTCCAGAAATCGGGGATGAGTTTGAAGCAGTCGTAGCCAGCGTGAAGCCTTATGGTGTGTTCGTTGATTTCGATGGCGGCGGCGGTTTACTACACGTTTCTGAAATTTCACACTCGCGCATTGATCGGGTAGAAGATGTATTCAGCGAAGGTGATGAAGTAAAAGTCAAGATTATCGGTGTCGATAAAAAGACTGGTAAGTTGCGTTTGTCTAGAAAAGCGTTGATGCCACGTCCTGACCGCGATAATGGTCGAGATCGAAGAGATCGTGACTAAGAACTATACAAATTGGAAACACATAGGCACATAGAACACATAGTAGATTG
>CAYLPW010000166.1:0-11085 GCA_964385665.1 uncultured Saprospiraceae bacterium | reverse complement strand
CAAATCGACTCTTTCCTTCAGATTTTTGAGGATAGTCAATTGACAATAGCAACGATGCCAGGTTGTTTCCATTTGGAACTGTGGCAAGACACAAAGCAAGCGAATGTGCTGTTTACGTATAGTTATTGGGCAAGCGAAGATGATTTGAATGCGTATCGGCAATCTGACTTTTTCAAAACAACTTGGTCGAAAACGAAGAAACTATTTGCGGAAAAACCAGAGGCTTGGAGTGTGAATGTTATTGCGTTTCACGCAGATTAGAACGAGTATAAATAAAATAGGCTCAATGGCGAAAAATCACCATTAAGCCTATTTTGACTGCTGACACATTATTCAATTACTACTGCTTTTTCTTGATCGAACAACCAATCGCTTTCGTAAAGTTAGGATCAGGAGATTTGCCTTTCTCCAATGCCTCTACTGCATTCAGCACATAGTTGATCGTAACGGCTTCTTCGTCTTGTGCGTTGTCATCTATCGCACCGATATATTGTACTGTTAGGTCTTTATCTAACACATAGACATGCGGCGTTTTGGTGGCACCATATTGTGGAAAGACGTCTTGTTTTTCATCTATCAAATAGTACTCATAGCCTACTTCTTTGGCGCGCTTTTTCATTTCCTCAAAACTATCGCCAGCTTTCATAGTGGGGTCGTTCGGCATAATATTGATGACGACGTAGTCTTTGGCTTTCAACTCATTTTGCAACTCCACCACACGCGATTCGTACATCTTCGCAAATGGACAAGTATTACACGTAAAATTCACAACGAAGCCTTTTGCATCTTCAAAATCAGCTAAAGAAACAAGCTGACCGTCTACATTTTTTAGCTTAAAATCTGGTGCCGTTTCGCCCACCTGCAAGCCGTACTTATCAGTTAGGGAAGTCAACGTTAAGCTACCTAGCAGGAGAGCAGCAATACATAAAATTATATTTTTCATAAAAATTTATTTTTTGATAATGGTTTTAAATGATTGGAAACAAAGTCGCTAGAGAAAATCTTTTACAGCGACCAGTAGTTCTTCTTTATCCGCAAATTGGTCGCTATAGAATGTTCTTTTCTCTGCATTGTAAATAACCGTCACGGGTATTGCCCCATCCCAATCTGGATCGACTCGATCAATCCAATTATTGTATTTATTGTCGGTAATCACAACCACCTGTGACTGCAAATCCCATTCTTCCAAAAAAGGCTTCAACTTGCTTTCCAGCTGACGCTCGAAGTCCATACTCACGAGTACGACCTGTACTTTTTGATCTTGATATGCGGCTTGCACCTCCTCGAAGTAAGGCATCTCTTCAACGCAAGGTTTGCACCAAGTCGCCCAAAAATTAATGACATACGTTGTATCATTGTCGCGCTCAAAATAAGGAGCTACACCATCAAAATTATCGTAAATTGGTACACTACCGACTGCTGTATTCAGATACGTGACAGCAGATTCAATAGATTCAGCAGACTGTGATAAGGGGGTTGTCGCTTCCTCGACCGTGACTGTTTCGGATGTGTCGCTATCTGTAGTCGCTGATTCTTGACAAGCGAATGAAAAACTACTGATTAGCAATAGGATGAGATAAGGTTTCATATTGATGGATTGATGATATAAAACAAACAACAATCAGGTCTTCTGCTTGTTGACTAAATCGCTCATAATGACTGCCTGCATATAACCATCCAATACCATCTATTATTATATCTTATCTATTTAAAATAAACATAGATGCTACGACTATTTATTACCGCTCTCGTGCTACTGCTACATGCTACTTCATATGCCCAGCCAACAGGTCAGTTGGTACAAGGTGAATTACTTGTTTCTCTCTCTCAGCGTGATTTACTTGGATTTGGGTTACCTGCTCAAAACGGTATTGACCTGCACAAAATATGGTACGAGACAACCGGAAGTGACGGACAGCTGGACACGGCTTCGGGCTTATTTATCCTTCCACAAGTGGACGAGTTTTTACCCCCTATCATCTCGCATCATGGAACAGCTAGTCCACGTACCGCCGTTCCATCCAATCAAGAAAATAATTTTGGTGAAGTCTTCTATGGCGCATTGGGATTTACAGTTGTTGCTGCCGACTTTATTGGGATGGGCGAGTCGAGAGGATTTCACCCTTACCTACATGCTGAAACGCAAGCAAGTGCCTCTATTGACCTATTCCGAGCAGCCACGGACTATGCAGTAACTCTGGATATAGAATTAGGGAATGAAGTGTTCGTTTCTGGCTATTCCCAAGGTGGTCATGCTGCTATGGCTACGTTGCGTTCGTTGGAATTGGATTTTTCGGATGAGTTTAAGGTGTTGGCAGCTACACCGATGTCTGGTCCTTATAATCTAAGCGGAACGTTGCGTGACCAAATCGAGGCGGACGCTGAATACTTATTTCCATCCTATCTAGCCTATATCGCTAAAGGATTGCAGGAAGTATACGGGAATCTCTACGAAGATATTGGGGAACTATTCAAAGAACCGTATGCAAGTGCTATTCGTCCATTTGACAACCAAGAGGACTATCCACTGGGCGTATTAAACGATAGTCTACTCACAC
This sequence comes from uncultured Saprospiraceae bacterium, assembly GCA_964385665.1. Taxonomy (GTDB): domain Bacteria; phylum Bacteroidota; class Bacteroidia; order Chitinophagales; family Saprospiraceae; genus JAAUTG01. The sequence continues at coordinate 8,527 of CAYLPW010000166.1, read as the reverse complement.
TACTCAATGAAGTAGAAGGCGCACCTGTAGGAAATGAGATGTTTCAGGAAAGTTTTTTGACTGCCATTCTTGATAATGACACAACAAATGCTATTGTAAGAGCTATTATTGATAACGATTTGTACGACTGGGTACCCCAAACACCGACGCGTCTATATTACTGTGAAGCGGACGAACAAGTACCCTTTGAGAATGCCATTTTTACCGATTCTGTGATGACAGCGAATGGTGCGCCCGATGTAGAAGCCATCAGTCAGGGTGCAATTTTAGGACATGGAGCTTGTGCATTAGTTGCTTATCCTGCTTCTGCCGATTTTTTTAGAGCCGTAGCCATATCGACATCTACACTAGAAACTACTGCTGACCTCCATATTCAGTTTTTCCCTAACCCATCACAGGATGTGGTGCAATGGCAATATGACGGTCGTGTTCTTGAAGTCACTGTATTCGATCTGCAAGGAAAGCGAGTATTAGAAACGATGGGAGATGTGAGAGCAGTAGACTTGACACCGATAAAATCAGGCTTGTACTTTCTGCAAATTCAGACAGAGCGCGGCCAACAAGTGCAACGCGTCGTGAAGCAGTAATTCACTTTTTATAAAACGACACAAAAAAAGCGGTAGGAATGTCTTTGTGACAATCTTACCGCTTTTGTTTTGGGCGTATATCAACGCAAGCAAACCTGCTTTATCTAATTGTATTTAGCTGCGTTGGGCTGACCTGAATCATCGAAAGACTTTCCGTTCCAAGAGCCTAACCATTCACAATCTTTTCCAATGCGCTTATATGACAAATATTGCAAAACAGCATCTCGCTTCTGTTTCCGATGAATCAGAATAGAACTATTCCCAGAGTTAACATTGAAATAGTACTTCCCGACACCCATTGTGAACTTCTTCTTCATATTAAATATTAATTTATAGTTTTTCTTTCGACTCTGGGTATTTTCGCAAATACTTTGGCAATCAAATCATGGGAGAAGAAGAAATTCTGAGCTGATGAAATCGACTATTTTTCAACGGTCGCTTATAAATTCAACGAGATGAGTGTATTTTTAGTTTACAAATTGTTAATAAATCGCACGAATGGCGAACATTTGACGTTATGAGTGATGGTTTTGATGAAGAACAACTCAATTTAATTTTCCTTTGTCAGTGTAATCAACGTCAAGCCATCGCGTACAGGCAACATCACTTTCTGAACGCGTGCATCCGTTTGAACTAGCTTATTGAAGCCATCAATTTGAGCAGTGGTTTTGTCCAAATCCTCTAGCAACACTCTCCCACTCCACAGTACATTATCAATGATGAGGAGTCCCTGTTTATTTAGATGAGTGACGGCATACTCATAGTAAAAAGCATTGTCTCGTTTGCCAGCATCGATATAGATCAGGTCGAAATGTTGATCGAGTGTAGGAACAATCTGTTTTGCGTCGCCGATGTAAAGATGGATCTGTTCTTCCAGATTCGCTTTCCGAATGTATTTTCGGATCAAATACTCTAACTCTGCATTCACTTCTATGGTATGTAATTCTCCATGGTCAGCTAATCCTTTCGCCAAACACAAACTCGCATAACCCGTAAATGTCCCGATTTCTAGGATCTGTTTCGGTCGAATCCATTGACTCAAAAAGCTCAACAACTGCCCCTGCAAACGTTCCGTCATCATCTGTGGAGCGAGCGTCTTAAGGTGCGTTTCTCGTTCCAGTTCATGCAATACCACATCAATAGGAGAGGAATGCACTTCGCAATAGTCGAATAACTCCTTTTCTGTGAAATCGGAATAGTAAAATCTCATTTAGATAGACTTTTGACCGAAAGTACAATCATTGACAATATGCCGATGCCAATACCTATCACCATCATGTAAGAAATTCCAAAAGTGCTATCGACTAGCCGTTCTAGCACGCGCATGATATTGTAAACACCCAAAAAAATAGTGACTCCTACAATCAGCAACATCGCTAGATTGATGGCTGTTGAGTTTCGATACGCCACTGGGATAAGTTGATGATCGTTGATGACTTGGAACAAAAAAATAGCGACTAAGGGCAGCAAAACACCATTAATTGCCTGCGCTAGAATGATCGCAGGAATGGGCTTCACCTCCAACAAACAAAAGAACAACCCAATCCCCAAAATACTCAAACTCACTACTCGAAACCTTGTAGAACCTGCTTTCCAACGTTCGCCAAATAAAGCCTGCGCTGTCACCGCCGTTGCTACAGGCGCGGTAATCGCGGAACTTAATCCAGCAGCACACAAACCAAAAGCAAAAAAAGTCCTCGCCCAATCACCACTTTTGTCTGCTAACGTTTGCGCTAGAGCTGCAAAAGAAAACGTGCCTTCCACTTGCGTCCCAACCAATAAAATCGCCACCGAAATCAAACCACCAATAGCAACGGCTGAAAGAATTCCCCAACGCATCTCGCGCATACTTTGTCCTTTTCCAATACCAGTCGCCAGAAACAAATTGTAAGGAACAATCGTCGTCCCGATGAGCGCGATGATAAGCAAAGAAGAGTTCGGGCTGAAAGGTGCGAATAGCGAAGTGTCAGAAGAACTAATTGTACCAAGATTAGTACCTTGAATCGCAGCGTAAATGAAAAATATACCCATCAGAGCAACGATGATACCTAGCGTTCGCGCAATCCACGGCAACGTACCCACCCAAAGAATGAGCGCACAACCACTAGCGACCACCAAACTCAACAAACGCGCCTCCCAATCGATCAGCAACGCCAAACCTGACACCGCACCCAGCAGATTGCCAGTCTGATAAGCAGCGCAGCCAAAGGCGACCGCCAAAAACAAAGCCACTTTCAGGCGTTGTCCAGCGCGTCCACTATAGCGAGTCGATAAAATACTCCCCAAACTTTGCCCCGATGCCAGACTCAATCGAGCCGCCGCTTCCTGTAAAATCATCGTTGCACCTACTGAGAACAGCAACGCCCACAATAAGCCTGTTCCAAAAGAAGCACCAGCAGTAGCCGCCGTCGTCACTGTACCTGGACCAATGAAGGCGGCGGAGATGATCGACCAAAGGAGAATGCTTTTGGCGTTGCGCGAGAATTGATTCACTTTGTTTAGAATTGGTCAGCCACAAATGTAATTGGATTTTCGCCAATAGTTACGCTGCTTATTTTATGGTTAAAAAAGTTAAATTTGTGGGACTTATTCAAAGCTTATTCCGAAAGTTTTCAGAACACGAGTTGACTCGGAAAAAATGAAAAGCGTGCAACCGAACTTTAAACGCGAAGTCGCCATCATAACAGGAGCTGGGCAAGGCATCGGATTTGCGATTGCCAAAGCCTTAATAGTAGCTCATGCACAAGTGATCCTCAATGATGTGGATGCTAATTTGGCGGAACAAGCTGCCTCAAAACTCAATGGACTAAACGCAGGGAAGTGTCAGCCACACGTCGGTGATGTTAGTCAGACGAAAGTGATCGAAGAAATGGTGGAGTTGGCAGTTACCAAATTTGGAAGCTTGGATATTGTCGTTGCCAATGCAGGCATCACTATTTTCAAACCTTTTTTGGAGTTTGGAGCGATTGACTTTCAGCGTATCATGGCAGTCAACTTACAAGGATCATTTTTTCTAGTTCAAACTGCTGCCAAAGTCATGCAAACGCAAGCAAGTGGTGGTCGTGTTTTGTTGCTGTCTTCCATCGTCGGGCAGCGTGCTTTTCCACATTCGACTGCTTATGCGATGAGCAAAGCAGCACTCAGTATGATGGCGCGTAATTTAGTGTTGGAACTGTCGCCACATAACATTCGTATCAACGCCATTGCGCCAGGCGCGACCTTGACAGAGCGCACGAAAACCACCAATCCAGACTACGAATCGACTTGGCAGCAACACAATCCCGACGGGCAAGTCGCTCATCCTAGCGATATTGCGGAAGCCGCTCTATTTTTGCTATCACCTTTGGCACGACACATCAATGGACAAACGTTGACGGTGGATGGTGGCTGGACAGGTGTTGGGAATCATCCGACTGATTTCTAAGATGATTCCCAATTAACTGAACTTGGTCTAGCCGAGGCTTGTAAATTCAACTGCTATCTCAACAAACGCTCTAACTCTTCCAATATCTCCTCATCACGATCCGAAGCTTCTTCTTTCGGCGTAAAAATAAACGGATACGTATCCGCTATAATCTCCTCGACCGCCCAAATGTAGTCGGTGTTGTTCCCAATTTTTGCTCGAAAACTCGCTTCCACATCGTCCATATTGAGTGGCTGCAATCCATTTTTTAGCTGATAAACGCCATCAACGTTTTCGACCTCAAAAAGACCATAATCCAAATAGCCTTTTCCTGCTTTCAAGCCCAATGTGCTTTTGTTACCTTCCCATTTTTCATATTTAGAATAGGTCAATAAAATCGCTTCTATGGGTTCGCCTTCTCGCTCTAGTTCGATTGCCCAACTGTAGTCGGCATCTGGGTTGGCGATGATGCGCTTTTTATCTGCGCCTAAGTCCAAATCAATCGGATAGAAACCAATAACCTCGTAAAGTGCTGCTCGCCGATCAAGATGTGTATTAGAATAGATGTGAAAGAGCTCATGTGTCAAAACGGAGCGTACTTCTTCCGCTACAAATCCGAGACCTGCCGTTCGCGTATTGATTTTGGGTAGAGTAATAGATTTCGCTATGGTGTACATCGCTCCATTGCCGATGGTTTCTTTGCCGCTTGTTTTTATCAGGTATAAAGTATCGGGCAAAACGACTGGTGTTTTCGATTGAATGGTAGCAAACACCTCTTCCAAATGCTCCTTAAAATTCCCTGTTTCGCGTTCGGTCCAGTCGAGCGTATGCACTTGTAAGTTGTCCAAATAAAGTTGACGCACTTCTTCTAGCGATTGATCGGATACATCTTTTTCTAAAACAATGGACACGTCAATTTGCTGAATTTGTTCTTGAATATATCGGCTGTTGTCTCGCTGATATTCAAAGGCACTTTCTGCATCTAAAAAGACAACTTCTACACCCGCTATGGATTGGTTCAATGGTTCGATAATTTCCTTGCTGCAACAGCTAAAAAGGAGCATCGCGCCAAGAAGGAAACTGGTATTGATAAAGGTATTTGATTTCATCTTTTTTGTTATGTATTTGGTATATTGATTTTACCATTCATCTAGGTATCTAGGTTTACTAAACTTCAAAAGTTTAGTAAACCTGCTACCTGCTTTACTCACTTCATTCCACTGCATAAATAGGCTCCATTGTCCGAATAAAGAAGACAGCATCCACGATTTCTGACCAATCATTACTTTGTAAATCGGTCTCGTAGTCATACAAGCGGAGAGAAGGATAATTCGACCAAAAGGCATCGTTTTTAGTGGTGTTCAATGGTAAAAAGGCTTGTTCGTAATTGCGACTATTCAGTTGATGTTCTACGCTGTTGCTATGTGTTGGCGCGTCGATTTCGTCGCCTGATTTGTCGCCTTCCACCATACCATAATATCCATCATAAGCCGTAAATCCAATAGTGTAAATTTCGTCTTTGAAAGTAGGATGAATCAAGTCGCCCGTGATCGTACTTTCATTAATATGCAAGCCTTTGATTTTGCTATTCATCAATAGATCATTGTTACGCACAAAATGATAAGTAGCACCGATTAAAATAACTTTTTTATCGGCGTATTTTTCCTCCAAAAGGTACGTCAGATTCTCTGCCATCAACTCGTCTCGACGGTTGTTGATCGGAACGAAACTTTTCACACCAAAAACCAATTTGTAAAGGCGCATATCACTGTAAGCGATCATGCTTTCGTCTGTGGTATGAACAATTTGCTGCCAAAAAGAAGCATCTGCTGCTTCCAATTCCGTCTGTAGCCATTTGCTCAGCGTGCGAAGGTTTTCCTTCTCTTCGTCCTTCATTTTAATACGTATTTTAGCAACATGACCAGATGCGCGTTTTTCCTCAAAATGCTTCCAAATAGACAGATAACTCTCAAAATTGTCGTGTGTCAGAATATCCGCGTTGTGTGTTTGGATAGCGGCTATTAGTGCGTCTGTATAATTAGTGCCTCGTATGCCTGCTTTAGATGTATGTTTGCAGTCGAAGCCGCCAAAGTAAGTTGGGTCGCCGTTTTTCAGACGAGTATCAAAATAACCAAACAAGGCTTTGTGTTGTGCCGCATCCGACCAAAAGTCATATAGGTATTGGGTGAGTGAGTCCACACTTTTTGTCTCCTGCGCAACCTGATTGCCCACTTCAAGATCAAAAATACCACCCTCGAAAAGGACAACCTCAAAGCCCATTTCTTCCATCAAAAATTCAACCAATCGTCCTCTAGCTTCAAAAGTTGCGCCATCCTGATGGGTTTGTTCACCCAATGCCACAATCCGTCTATCGCCAATTTCTTCTTTCAGAAACTGCAAATCTTCAAAGTTTTCCGCTTCAGGATTAATCGCCTTCACATTGTTTTCCCACCAATCGGTTGTCACATCTCCCGTTGGTTCTATTACATTGTTCTGCCCTGAAAGAATGACTTGGAAAACGCCTAGAATCAAGGCTGCTGTTAGCACGTATTTCAAAATTTTCACTGCTTTATTTTTTTGAATTTTCATTGTATTCGTTTTTTTGATGAATGGCTATTGAACTAATTCCGATACAAAGATGAAGGACTTTTGAAGCGAAAAGAAAAAGGAGTGAGGAAGACCAACGGGCGTGTGATGAGAGTAAGAAAGGGCGTGATAAAAGGCGTTTGTCACAAAAGATTGGAAATGGATAACGAAATATTGATTTTTGTGAAATGTGGAAATTACTCAATAAAAGGTGGTCGATTGATATAGTAGTATGGTCGGTTTTAGTCGGCTTCTTTCTTTTTGGGTTAAGCAGTGAAATAGAACAGTTTTCGGATAGTGTACGAATAATTGTGGAAGCCTTTTTGCCAGTCATCCTAGCAGTCTATGTACATTTTTATATTAAAAATCATCTGTTTAAGCATCGTAAGTATGTTTTGTACGTCGCTTTATTTATTTTAAATATTGCTTGTTGCGTTGCTTTTGCCTCCTTTCTAAATCAGACTATTGGAGAACTCAATACCACTCGGACACAAGATACGATCAATATCACCATGATTGTTTTGTTTTCGACGGGGCTGCAATACCTCAAACGGGGCATCGTCAATCAATATCAACTCCAAGAACTCCGCGCCAAAAACGCCGAAACCGAACTCAACGCCCTCAAAACACAACTCAATCCACACTTCCTGTTCAATACCTTAAATAACATCTACGCCATCAACCAAATGAATGCCGAACAAGGCTCTGAAATGATTATGGAACTTTCGGAAGTGATGCGTTATCATTTGCACGTCTCGACCTTAAAAACCATTTCTCTAGCTGACGAAGTGCAGTTGATACAATCGTATATTGCTTTAGAAAAACTTCGTCTGAATGACAATTGTGAACTAAAAATTGACTTGAACACCACCGCATCATCCGCTCAAATTGCGCCACTTTTGCTGCTGCCTTTTATTGAAAATGCGTTCAAACATGGGACACATCCTATTCAACCCTGTTTTGTCCATATTTCACTGCACGTCAACAACCGAAAACTCGATTTTGAAGTTAGGAATAGCATTATCCAAAATAAAAAGACCGTAAAAACACATATTGGACTCGCCAATACTCAACGCCGTTTGGCGATCATCTATCCCAATCGGCACGACTTACGAATCGAAGAAACGGATAGAGAATATGTAACTGATTTGAAGATGGATTTGTAAAAAGATAAAAGAAACGCGAAGGTAAACGCTCGGAACACGTATGGAACACGTCCTACTTGGCGGGTGGCTACGAGTCTTCATTGTTTGAAGGACGAGTTTGAAGGGTCTAGCGTTTTTTGTTTACTTTTTTTGGCAATGAAAAAAAGTAAAAGCCCGTCGGCTAGAGACAAACCCGAGCTTAGGAAATCAATGTGGTGTTAACGTAGCATTTTAGACCTGAGGTCTTGCTCTAAAACTTTAAAAAAAGATGAACAACATCCGCCTACTCATCGTTGACGACGAACCTTTAGCCCACAAAGTCTTAGAAAGCTATTGCCAAAAAATAGATTTTGTAGAAGTGGTCGGCAACTGCTACGACGGTATTTCGACCATCAATTTCCTCAACAAGCAGCAAGTGGATGCGATTCTATTGGACATCCAAATGCCTGATTTGACAGGTTTGGAACTACTAGACAGCTTAAAAAACGATGCACCAAAAGTCATTTTCACTACTGCCTACACCGAATTTGCCTTTCAAGGCTTCAACTACGATCAGGTAGTGGACTATCTGCACAAACCCATTCGCCTCACTCGTTTCCTAAAAGCCCTCGAACGTCTAAAAAAGCAATTGACTTTGGAGCAGGCGACCCAACAAGAAACTACACCACCGACGACCAACATTCAACAAAACGAGTTTATCAGCCTAAAAGACAACAAAATTATTCATAAAATTCGTCTATCAGACATTCAATACATCCAATCGTGGGGCAACTACCTCAAAGTCTTTTTGGACAATGGCGAACTCA
>CAYLPW010000165.1:0-11305 GCA_964385665.1 uncultured Saprospiraceae bacterium | reverse complement strand
GAACGCTCTGGAACGCCAGCAAAAGCAGCACTTTTCCGCCAGGTTTCGCCACCATCTTCGCTAATGTGAATCAAACCATCATCTGAACCAGTATAGAGCAGACCTTCTACCAAAGGCGATTCGGCGATGCTCGTCAAGGTCGCGTATTTGGACATCGCGCCATTGTCGTACAAGGCATCTACGCTCCAAACACGGTCTAGCGTTTCTAGCTCATAGCGATTCGTGTTGGTCGTCAAATCTTCACTTATCGCTGTCCAAGAGTTGCCGCGATCTTCACTTTTCCAAACGCGCTGCGATCCAAAGTACAGTCGTTGGTGATTGTGTGGACTAATCAAGACTGGGCTATCCCAATTCCAGCGTTCTGGCGGATCGTTAGGTGCAGCTTGTGGCTGAATATTCAGGACTTCATGATTACGTTTGTCGTAGCGATGCAACACGCCCTCTTGATATTCCATGTACGCTATGTTCTCATCTTCTGGATCGAAGTGCGAGTCGTAACCATCTGCGCCCAATGGCACAAACCAATCGCGATTGCGCACGCCTTCGGTATGCATCGTTCTGGAAGGACCAATCAATGTCCCCAAATCCTGCGCGCCACCAATGATGTTGTAAAATGGCTCGGCATTATCTAGTCCCAATTTGTAAAACTGCGAGATCGGCAAGTTTGGAAAATGCCGCCAATGTAACCCTTCATCAAAGCTTTCGTAGAGACCAGCATCTGTGCCAGCGATGAGGTGCTGTCCATTGTTCGGATCAATCCAAAGTGCGTGATTGTCACTATGTTTTTCTCGACCTGTCCCCAGATAATCAAACGTCTTTCCGCCATCTCTAGAGACGTGTAAAAACACATCCATTTGATAAATCAAATCTGGATTGGTCGGCGATACTTCAATTTCTTGATAGTAATGGGGTCCTGTTCCACCTGAGGTATAACTGTTTCGATGCTCCCAACTTTCGCCCATATCCATGGAGCGGTAAAAGCCTTTTTCTTCGCTATTTGCTTCTATCGTCGCATAGACGAGTTCGGGATTCGCAGGTGTCACTGCTAAACCAATTTTCCCCATATCGCCACTCGGCAAGCCACTACTTAGTTTCCGCCAATCATCTCCATTGTTTGTCGATTTGTAAATACCTGACATTGGACCACCAGCCAACAACGACCACACTTTTCGACGCCGCTGATACGCCGCTGCATACACCACATCAGGATTACCAGGGGCAAATTCTAGATCGGTGATGCCTGTATTTTCGTCGATCTCTAGCACCAATTTCCAACTATCGCCGCCATCCATACTTTTATACACACCACGCTCGCCACCCGACGACCAAAGCGGTCCTTCGGCAGCCACAAACACCACCTCACTATTGCGAGGATCGATCAATATTTTCCCGATATGCTCGGACTGTTTCAGCCCTTTGTTTTCCCAGCTGTTGCCACCGTCGATACTTTTATAAATACCGTCGCCCCAACCAACATGCCGACCGCTGACATTTTCGCCAGTGCCTACCCAAACGGTCGCTGCATTACTCGGATCAATCGCCACCGTCCCAATCGAATAGGACGCTTGATCGTCAAATACTGGCTGCCAAGTGATGCCTGCATTGGTTGTTTTCCATATGTTGCCAGAGCCAGCTGCGACATACCAAGTGCTTCCGTTGATGGCGATATCGGCTATTCTTCCGCCCATGAGTGCTGGACCGATGGAGCGGAATTTTAGGGCTTTGACGGCTTGTGTGGTGGCTTCGGTGGTGTTGGTTTGAGCTTGCGTAGTATAACTCACACCAACGAGTAGAGCGATGAGTAGGAGGAGGGAACGAGTGTTCATATTTTGTTTGTTTTGAAAATTCGGGGAAAGATACTGACTTCATTTCTGCTTTGAAACTTCCCAGAGAAAACTCTCCTACTTTATCTGTCAGATTCTCGTCTACTATTCAACTCATAGTTAACTTCAGCTGCACTGTAGTTGGATATGGTTTAATGAGGCAGTTTAGGACGCACTAAACCATACACGAATGTACCTACTAATGCCCCAAAAATGACAATTAGTAGTGTGGCATAGCCCGAACCTAGCAAGACGAACATAGGGCCCGGACAAGCTCCTACCATTGACCAGCCTAGACCAAAAATTGTGCCGCCTACCAGGTAACGAACAATGCTTTTGTTTTTAGGCGTAAATGTAATGTTATCTCCTTCTACTGTTTTTAGCTGTCGGCGTTTGATTAGATACGTTCCAATTACACCCAACGTGACTGCAGTTCCAATCACACCATACATGTGAAAAGAATCAAAAAGGAACATTTCTTGAATGCGATACCAAGAAATGACTTGCGACTTCACCATGATGATGCCAAACAAAATACCTGTACCTAAGAATTTAAGTAGTTTCATACTGAATGCGTTAAACGATGTTGGAATAATTAAAAAGAAGCGGTAGCAACCAATACGTCATGAGAAGTCCACCAATGAAAAAACCGATGACAGCAATGAGTGACGGCAGCTGCAAATTGCTCAATCCACTGATCGCATGTCCCGATGTACAGCCACCTGCATAGCGCGTACCGAATCCGACGAGGAAACCACCCACTAGCAGCATCAACAAGCCACTCCAAGAAGTCAGAACAGATGCACCAAATAACTCAGCTGGTAAATAAGCTGCTCCCACGTTTTGCAAGCCCCAAGACTCTAGTTCCTGTACCGTATCTGCATCTAGTTGAATACGCTGGTCGGGCGTTAGATACTGCATAGCGATGAATCCACCTATGATGGAACCCGCTACAAATAATAAATTCCAAGACTGTGCGCGCCAATCTATTTTAAAAAAGTCGGCGTATTTTCCAGCACCAGATAGGGTACACATTGTCCTGAAGTTGGACGATACCCCAAAATTGCCACCTAGATAGAGTAGCAAAAACATGACGGCGGCAATAGCAGCTCCTCCGACGTACCACGCCCAAGGCTGTAAAATAATCTCCATAATATATGTAGTGTGTTTGTTGAATGAATAGAAAGTGCGAAGATGTTGTATTTAGAAATAAATTTTGGTAACCTATGTTACCAAAGGTATACATCAAACAGACTTTTCTTTCTTAGCTGAAAATTCAGTTACCGTGATCTGTGTACGATTGGCGGTGACTTTGCCATCTATGATTAACTTTTTCATTAAGCGAGAGATGACAACACGTGAGGTGTTTAGGTCATTCGCAATTTGCTGATGGGTAATATCTAAAGAGGGAGATTGTAACACTAAGGCTCTATCTCTCAAGTACTTATATAGCCTGCCTTCTAAATTATCGAATGCTAAAGAATTCACTGTTTCTAATAGTTCCTTCATGCGGACATCGTAGCTATCAAAAACAAAACTTCGCCAAGACTTATACCGAATTAGCCACTCCTCCATGTAGTAGATAGGGATCATGTACAAAAGAGTAGGCGTTTCTGCTACCGCTCTCACTTTGCTTACTCTCCCTGCCAGACAGCAGCTCATAGTCATGGCACACGAGTCACCTGTCTCCAGATAATACATCAAATATTCGCTCCCTTCTTCTTCTTCTCCTACGATTTTAATGGCACCTTCGATGACTAGTGGCATATGCGTGACACGATCACCTAGATTGATAATAGTTGTACCCGCTTCCACCTTTTTGAAAATGCCTCGCGTAGTGACTTCTTGTAACAGTTTTTCCTCAAAAATATACTCGTATCGCTCCTTCAGTAGTTGTTTCTTCTTTTCCATTCGTATCGTGTGATTAGTCAACTTCCTTCTATTGAGTATAGAGAACTCCTAAAGCTGTATTTAGTTGATTAGCACCGAAGAACAACATCCTATGCATCAACTAAAATAAATCATCACCCAAGCGACAACACCTAGAATGAATAGTGATGCTACAATATCAATCCAGTTGTAACTTCCTTTGTTTTCGGCACGTTGCGCAACAGTTAGCGTATTCATCGTCAATCCCTCCAGTTGTTTGGCATCTGGTCGTGGCGTCAGCATAGAAACTAAGACAGCGACACCTACACAGAACAGGAAGAAGAAAGAGGAAAATTTCAAGAAGTTCATATCAGCGAAAGCAAACCAAAAGGAATCTGGTGCTAGATCAGCTTTCAAGATTTCTAGTGTCAAGCGAATAGCAGCGACAATCAAGCCCGAAAATAAAGTTGCCATTGCACCTTGATAATTGATGCGACTGTAGAAAATGCCGAGCAGGAAAACAGCAGTAATGGGTGGTGCAATGTACGATTGTACGTTTTGTAGGTAGCCGTAGAGTGCGCCATCTGCTAATTGCTGAATGATTGGAATCCACAGAATACCCAGCACCACGACTACACCCGTTGCAATTCGTCCTACACGCAGTAGTTCTTTTTCTGCTGCCAATGGGCGTATTTTTTTGTAGATGTCAACAGTAAATAAAGTCGAACAACTGTTGAATACCGAAGCCAAAGACGACATCAAAGCTGCCATCAAGCCTGCCGCCACTAAACCACGCAATCCAGCTGGCAGAATGGCCATCATCAAGGTGGGAAAAGCCTCGTCAGGCGTGTCCCAATTCAATTCACCTTTCATTTTTAATGCTAAAGCAATCACACCAGGAATCAAGAACAAGAAGACGGGCATCAACTTCAAAAACGCACCAAAAATACTGCCTCTTCTCCCCTCTTTGATATTCTTTGCGGTCAATACGCGCTGTACGATGACTTGATCGGTACACCAGTACCAAATTCCCACAATCGAGGAAGACAATACTAACCAATGCCACGGATACTGTTCATCGTCCATCGACCGCCACATATTCATGTATTCAGGACCTACGGTATCGACTATTTCGTTCCAACCGCCTACTCGTTCTAGACCTAAAAAAGTTAAGGTTGCTGCGCCGATAACTAAAATGATAGCCTGCAAGGTCTCTGTATAAACCACCGCTCGCATACCACCCAAAATAGTATATATACCAGTCAGCACCACTGTCGCCAACGCGCCAGTCATAAACGAAATGTTTAATAAGGTAGAGATTACAATTCCCCCTGCATATAGCGTGACCGAAACTTTAGTCAATACATAGGCTGCTAAGCTAAAGAGCGACAGAAACCAACGCGCCCGCGACCCAAATCGCTTCTCTAAAAACTCAGGCATCGTAAAAACTCCACTTCGGACATAAAAAGGCAAGAATAGCCAACCCAACAGCACGACAATCCAAGCGTGCAGTTCATAAATGAGTAAGGGAAATTTATCGCCAGCACCAGAACCTGCTAAGCCGACAACATGTTCCGACCCAATATTGGAAGCAAAAATAGAAGCGCCAACAACAAACCAACCCATGTTCCGACCAGCTAGGAAGTAGTCTTCGGTATCCTTCTGTTTTTGGAGAATGACCCAGGCGGCGACGCCTAGTAGAAGCAGAAAGTAAGCCGCGATGACGACCCAATCGAGGGTGACGAGTGTGTTTTGCATTTGTGTAAAGTTGGTTGGTGGGGTGAAAATAGGAAGTTGTTGGAGAACTTCCTGCGTATTCCAAAAAATAAGGGCAAATCTGCTCAACAGAATTGCCCTTGAAAGTGATCATTAGATAATGAAAAAAGGCGTATCTATTTGGTCAACACCATTTGCTTCGTTGCAAAAACCTTTCCATCCAAAACAAGCGAATAAAAATAACTGCCAGAACTGAGTGCTTGCGCCTCTAAAATAACCTGCCCTTCTCCTTTAGCATCAATGGGAATGACTTTAAGTCTGTCACCATTGGCGTTAGTGATGTGCAGTTCAGCTTGTGTGACTGTTTCTGGAATGAAGTAGCGTAAAATAGTGCTTTCGGTGAATGGATTGGGTTGGTTGTCGAGAAGTTGCGCATCACTCAGGACAATTGTACCTGTGTCGTCAGTGGTAGTAGTATTAGCTTTTCCTTTTCCAAAGAGAGCAGCTTCAATTTTGGCAAGTCGATTTTTTAAATTCTTGTTTTCTTCTTGTAGTTCTTCAATTAACTCCTGTTGTTCTTGAATTGCTTTTATACTCAACACCGCAAAGTTGTCATACACCAATCCTTTGATGCCTTCATGTTCTGCTATCATTTCAGGAAAGACTTCTTCTACTTCTTGAGAAATGAATCCAATTGATTTATTTTCTCGTTCTTCATCACTTTTATAGTAGTAAGTAGAAGGCTTCAACTGTAACACCTTTCTCAAAATATCCTCTATTGGTTCTATATTTTCCTTTAATCTTCGATCTGAAGTGATCGCAAAAGAACCGCTACCATCTTGAATATATGCCCTCAATACATTATTGTATCGGAAGCTTAGGTCGTTGTCGTTTTGGTTCATATAGATAGACCAATTACTAGAGCTATTGCCTTCTTCTATTTTCAGACCAGAGGTGCTGTAGTTTGTAGTACTTCTTTGTTTAATAGATATATCATGGGAAGGAATAGTAGTACCTACTCCTAGTTTTCCTTCACTATTGAGTGCCATCCGAAATAAGTTATTGGTTCTAAAGAACATATCGTCATTAGTGTCAAAATACATATCTCCACCAGATTCTCTATTTTCCATTTCTAAGGTCGATCCATTGTAACTTAATAACGCTTTTTCAGTACTTCCTTCATAAAAGCCAATTCTGCCTGTTCCGTCAGAAAGAGCCATGTCTCCTCCTATGTCTAATGTCTGCTTTGGATTGTCAATATTTATCCCTACACGACCGTTACGATTAATTGTCAGGATTTCAGTATTTTTCGTTCCATTCGTATAGCCTACAAAACCTAGTTTATTCGCAAATCCGTCGTACTCCAGCTTAATACCAGTTTCATTTCCAAATGCTGTATTTTCTAACATACCTAGCTCAACAAAATCACCGTCGCCATTACCTCCAATATTTACTATTGTTAAGGTATCGTCTGTAATCAAGGCATTACCTTCTACATCCAGTCTATAAGCTGTAGGCGTGGGTGGGCAAGCAGGACAATTAGGATTCGTTCCTCCACAATCTACTCCTTCTTCGTCACCATTTTGAACAAAATCAAAGCAAGTTTCACATGGTAAAGGATCACCTTGATTATGTGAATTGGGGTCATTACAATTTTGTGCTAAAGCTTGATTTGTAAAGAAAAGGGCATAGCATAGCCATAGAAAAAGTGTCCATTTTTTCATGATAAATTTGATTTAATAAGTGATAAAAAATTAGTTAAAAATTGATTTTTGACTGCCTTATTCTATACGCCGAAACCGCTCTACAATCACGTAATGCTTATACTCCTCCGTATCAATCTTTCCCCTTTGCACTAAGCGATCAGCCCCTAACTCCATCGTAAACGTATGCGTCTTTCCGACCGCAGATTGATCCCAAGAATAAGCAGCAATTGTCTCCACATATTGATCGCCTTCTAGTGTATATGTGCCAAAGCCAACACCGTTGTAGCTGCCTGTCGAGCGATTACGATAAGCGACATACCAAAAGCGAGGTGTGAAGACTTTTTGGACGATCCACTTGGATTCTTCGGCAGTTTTGGTAGAAGTACCGTAAGTCGACTTTTCGACTTCCCAAACTCCTACTAACGGATGTGTACTTTCAGTAAAATCCTCTTCCACGCGTTCGTAGTATTCATCAATCACATAGTCGTCATAGTTGTTTGTGCCTTTGATAAGTCCAGTTTGGTGAAGGACATTTCCTTCTATTGTCCAATTGAACGTTTGCTGTGTGCCGACAGCCGTGGAGTCCCAAGAATAGTAGTTTAAAGTCTCCGTAAATGTATTGTTATCTACGCTGTACGTACCACCACCTGCGCCCGATACTTTTTTATCGTCGTAGTAGAGGAAGAAGAAATGCTCCCCAGTGATGATTTTATAGATTTCTCGTTCTTGCACTTCGTGCTTCTTCATATCGCCCCATTTGGCGGTAGTGAGTTTCCAAGTGCCTTGTAGTGGGGAAAATGATTGAGCAGCTAAGAAGCACGGTACTAGAAGTACAAAGAGTACGTAAATAAGTCGCATAGTAGAATGAAGTTGTCGTTGAGTAATTGATGTTGTTTCCGAAAAACAGATTTTCGGTTGATAGCTTCAAAGTTGCACGTGGAGTGGTAGTTTGTGTTTAGAAAAGAGGAAATGAATTTATTCTTTTGTTTAAAAAATAGATCATGACTTGCCTAATTAACTGATTAGTAACCCGTTATGTGTTCGTCATCTTTCTTTCTAGCAATTCTCAATATGGTAATCTTTTGGCAGTTTGCGAAGTCTGCGTAATGGATAGTGAAGGTAGGAAGACTTTGTAAACTTAGTTTTACGAAAGTATCTTCTCGCTAAACCGCCCGCAACTTTCGCAAAGCATCTGTACATAAGGAGTACTCGGTACAAACAAGGCTCCGCGATCGCTCGTATCTCGCGCTTACCGATCCAACTTCACCTCACTCGCATTTTGCCCAAATTCTTCCTTAAAGCCTTGCGAAAAAGCAGAAACGCTTGAAAATCCGCAGTCATAAGCGACTTCCTTGACACTTGAATCTGTTGTTTTTAGTAAGTAGTAAGCATGCTGCAATCTCAACTGTCGGACGTATTGAGCGGGCGTTTTTCCTGTAGCCAATTTAACTTGTTGCGTGAGTTTGGTTTTCCCGATATTGAGGTATTTGCAAAGATGAATGAGTGTGAGGTTTTCATCACTAAGATGAGACTGAACGACAGCTTTGAATTGGTTGATGAAGTCGGTTTCAATGGTGTCAAAGGGCGATTGAAGAATAGCTTGTCGTTGTAGCAAGTTTTGGATGGTGAGGAGTAGCTCTGCTTTATCGAAAGGCTTCTTCAGATAAGCATCTGCCTGTCGAGCTAGTCCTTCGAGTCGATCTGTCTGTGTCGCTTTGGCAGTGAGTAAGATGATAGGAATATGTGCCATAGCAGCATCAGACTTCAGCGTTTCACAAACTTCATAGCCGTTCATTTTTGGCATCATAATATCACATAAGATGAGTTGCGGTGACCACGTTTGCACTTTTTCAATTCCTAGCTGACCGTTTTTAGCCGTTTCGACGTCATAGTCATTCGCCAAGATACTGATGAGGTAATTGAGGATGTCTTGATTGTCTTCTATCAATAATATTTTAGCTTTTTCTTTATCTATCAATGGAGAAGAAACAAATGCATCTTTAGAGGTGATAGCGACTGCGGACGGTCGTTTAATCTCTTGTCGAATAGCTTGTCGCTGAATCGGCAAGGTGATGGTAAAAGTCGTTCCTTGATCTATTTCGCTAGTCACTTTTATAGTTCCATTTAGCAGTTGCACCAGCTCTCTTACCAATGCCAAACCAATACCTGTTCCTTCGTAATCGTCTTTTTTGACTTGATAAAAGTGATCAAAAATATGTGGTATATTTTCTGAAGGTATACCTTTTCCAGTATCGTTTACTTTTACAATCAATTGGTTATCAATAGATTCAGCAGATACTTTGATTTGCCCATATTGATCAGTGAACTTGAGTGCATTGGATAACAAGTTGCTCAGGATTCGCTGTATTTTTTCTTGATCAAAATCCATAAACAGCTCTTCCGAATTGGAATAAAAGCCCAACATGATCTTTTTGTGATGCGCTAAACTTTGAAAAGAATCGGTGAGGTATTTCAAGAAAAGTATAATATCTGCTTGCACATATTGTATGCGCTGCTTCCCACTTTCTAATTTTGATAGTTCCAACAGTTGATTGACCAAATCCAGTATACGATCACTATTTTGGTGGATGGTTTGTAGCTTTTTTTCATCCTGTTGGTAGCGTTGTCGTCCTTTTAAATCATCTGTCAATCCTTTGATAACGGTAAGCGGTGTGCGAAACTCATGCGTGATATTAGTAAAAAAGCTCGTTTTAATTTGATCTAGCTCTTTCAACTGTTGTGCTTCCTTTTCACTGTAGATCAAATCATTTTCTGCTTTTAATTTTTCTTGCTGGACTAAAAATTGTTTGCGCCCAAGTACAATGGTAAAAAAACAGACTTCTGCGAGAACACCAGAAAAAGCAAATATCTGATCGGCATCCCACCATTTGTCAGTCGTCCATCCTATATATCCTTCCAGAAAAGTCATTGTTCCACCTGCAAATAGTAAGCCTGTGCCAATCAATACATATCGTACCATCCTATCCTTTTTAGTGAGCATCCAAATAATACCTAGCAGATGAAAAGGAAGACTAATGTATCTTCCGTAATGCATGACTTGATAGCCTAAATTGACATCTATGGTTTTTACGATCTGTAGAACAATTAAGTGAACGACTGTAAATGCGACCATCAGCATAATGTAGCGATGAAAGGTTGGGTGCTTATCTTTGGCATCTATAAAATGGTCAATGAAGAGAAAGTAAAAGATAAGCATCGACAATCCAAATATGGAGTAGTACCTGTACTGATAAAATACGATGGGCGTAAAATGAGTGAAATGATCGAAGTAACTCGACTCTCGTAGAAAATATAGAAAGACAAACAAGACATACAATGCATAATATAAGAACGATTTGTCCTTATTCTGAACATACAATACAAGATTGAAAACAAACAGGAAGAGCAGAATACTATAGAATCCTATCAAAAAGCCTTTGTGCCTCATATAAGCATTGGAGTAGCTTCGGATCTCCAACTCAGAGGGATAAAGCCTGGCATAAAATCGGTCGTTAAATGCGTATTCATTCCATAATTTAATCCATATTTTTAGTTCTGATTTCGGTGCAATAGAAAGTGGTATAGCGAGCCGAGAAGAAAAAGGAAATTGTATCTCCCCTTCCGTACCATTCGTCCATCTACCTGCATGTAGTAGCTCAACTCGACCACTCGTATTTTGGATATATAGAGTAATACTATCTACAGAGTTTCCCCGATACATGAAGCTGATTGAGTCCTCTGATACATTTTCTACCGACCAATGTAACCAATAGGTGTATTTTCCATCTTGGAATTTTTCATTAAATCGTAGCTCACTAGCTGGAGCAAAGTCTTCTTGCTGCCATTGTAATTGTAGGTCATCGAAGGTTAAATTATTCGTTTTGTCGACATAGCTTGTAGCGTAAGGAATTAAGTTGATAATGCTATCGGGAGATTGACTGAGGATATAGGATTGCGCTTGGCTATTGAAAAAAGATAAGGCAAATAATGAGATCATACTCACAACTACTACATATTGAAAGCGTGTACTGTATGAAATCAACATGTAAAAATAGTAATGCAATAGAGTAGCTTGTGGTTTGTAATGATACCTTGACTGATGAATAAGAAACATGAGACATTAGAAATGTAAAGTCCTATTCTCTCACCAAACTTTCCTTAAATTTAAGCAAAAAATATTATTTGACAGTT
>CAYLPW010000164.1:0-11424 GCA_964385665.1 uncultured Saprospiraceae bacterium | reverse complement strand
TCCAGTTCAATGACTTTGGACGGATCATCTACATGATATAGCCGACAGTTGCTGATGAAATTGAGCTTGACATTCAGCGGGTGACTTCAACTAGATTAAGTTTATCGGAATACAGCTACTGATAAAAAGGAGATAAACTTAGTTTGAATATGCCTTCTTCCAGTTCAATGACTTTGGACGGATCATCTACATGATATAGCCGACAGTTGCTGATGAAATTGAGCTTGACATTCAGCGGGTGACTTCAAACACAGATCACGTCGCACGAAAAAGATGACAGAAGGTCATCAATTCAAAGACAACGCTTCCACCAAATCAATCGTTGCTTTGACCGTTTCAACTTTTCGCTGTAAGCTACTAGTACCAGTCATTTTCGAGCGGTAAAAGATACGAACTCTGTTTTGTCTAAGGACGATAGCAAGTCGTTCCTGTTCTGACTCCCGCTCGTACTTGATTTTATCTCGGTCAGTACCAGGAAAATCATCGAATGCAGTTTGGAGAATGTCGTAAACAGCGTTATGATCTCCTTCGTCAATGGTAGCGATATACAATGTTCGATGATTAGAAGATTCGGATTGTCCAAATAAAGATAGGGAAAAGCAAAGCGATAAAGCGAGTAAGAAAAATTGAAGTTGTTTCATAATAGATACGTTCGGTTTAGTTTCAAAAATTCATTTGCTTGACGCTCACTGGTACAAAATGGTTACAGGAAAGAAAAAAATATATAATGACAAACGAGCATTTTACTTGACAATACATCAGAATATTACGATATTATCATTTTGTTTATGTTTTGTTAACCAAAGCCAATTTTTCAATGAAAAGGTATCCTCTATTTCTAGTCATCGCATTATTTCCTTTATTCGTATTTGCCCAAAGCACCACCATCACCTACCAATCCTCCAACGCCGACTTCGCCAATCCCGAACGTGGCTTCTATCGCTACTCCGAAACACGAGCGTCCAACTACACGCCACTCAGTGCTACCGAATTAGCATCGTGGCGACAGCTACATCCACCAGTATTTGGCGTCAGTAACTTTCAGATTTACAGCACATTGACCTTCCGCTACTTCTTTTTGGACGACTTCAAAAACTCGCCCATCACATCGAATTTTCTGAACCAGATGGAGGCTGATTTTGCAGCAGCACGACAAGCTGGCACAAAGATTATCGTCCGAATGGCATACACGAATGAGGTAGACGACAGTTGTGGTGATTCCTTTTGTCCACCTTACGGCGACGCACCTAAGTCAGTCGTCCTCAACCACATCGAGCAACTAAAACCGATCTTTTTTGCCAATAAAGATGTGATCGCTGTGGTACAAATGGGCTTTATTGGCATTTTTGGGGAGAACTATTACACCGATTTTTTTGGAGATGCATCGATGTCTCCCTTCAAGCTTTTTAACAACAATTGGAACGACCGAAACGAAGTACTCGGCGACTTACTAGCCGCTGTCCCTAATGACCGAATGATACAAGTACGCTACCCACAATTGAAACAACGCTATCTAGGCGGCGTCAATGCACCGACCACTTTTGCTGCCCTCACATTGGGAGAAGCGTACAATGAAAGCGACAAAGCGAGACTAGGATTTCACAACGATTGCTTGTTAGCTAGTCCAACCGATTTTGGAACATACACCGATTATGGTAATAGCACTTCGCCTAGCGTGGACGATACGACTAATTTGAAGTCTTACAAAGCTGCTGACTCCAGATATGTAGTAGTTGGTGGCGAAACGTGCAGCCCTTACGAACCTTTCGACAACTGCGAACCTAGCGGACGCGCCGATTCTGAACTCCGTCGATTGAATTATTCTTATCTCAACTCTCAGTTCAACTACTTCGACGTCAATGAGGACTGGATTGGGGACTGTATGGAAGATATTAAGCGGGAATTGGGCTATCGGTTTGAGCTGGAAGAAGCAGCATTTAGTAATGCTGTGCGTCCCGGACAACGCATCGAAGTGGAAATAGAAATCGACAATGAAGGATATGCTACGCCTTACAATCCGCGTGGCGTAGAGTTGGTGTTGCGCAACACGAGTACGCAAGCAGAATACTTTGTGCCATTGGATAGCGATCCTCGTTTTTGGTTTGATGAAGTCATTATCAATCAAGATGTTTGTATTCCGTCGAATTTACCATTAGGAAACTACGAGCTGTTTCTACATCTGCCCGATTTAGAGGCAACGCTCTACGGACGTTCAGCATTTGCCATTCGCATTGCTAGCCGACTACCCAATACTACCGATGTCTGGGAAGCAGCAACAGGTTACAATCGCTTGGGACATACATTGATCGTCAACAACAGTGCCAATCGACCAAGTTGTGGCAACGCGACGGCTGCCAGTAGCTGTACCGATCGTTTAATCGTTTCTAGAATCGAACAACCTACTTACGAAGCGACTCGACTCATTGAATCTACCGCAACAGTAACTGGCAACGCGACTTTTGAAGCTGGCAAAACCATACTTCTGGAAGCTCCTTTTCAGGCACTAAGTGGCAGCAACTTCACCGCACGCATTGACAATGACTGCGCTAATCTGAATAGCTTTTCTAATAACGATAGGGTAGAGGAGCGAACGGCTGCACTAGTTGCTACGCCAGATATGAACATTGCTCCGAATCCTAGTGCAACGACTAGTTTATTAACGTATGAGTTAGAAGCTCCAGAAGTAGTCGATATCCGAATGATAGACGCGAATGGAAAAACGATTCAAGAATGGCAACTAGCCAATCAAGCAGCAGGTACACATCAACTAGAACTACCAAAGCCAGCTAGTGGACTCTACTATATTCAACTACAAACGGCGACCCAGCAGCAGGTGGTGAAGTGGGTGGTGTTGGAGTAGAAAATATAAAGCGATCGGATGACTTCAAGTCATCCGATCGCTACACAAAATTCCCCTATCTTCACCGCAAAAGAGAATACGTGCTATACCTTGTTCCCACACCCATCGGCAATCTCGCTGATCTAACTTTTCGAGCCGTCGACGTCCTGAAAAGTGTTAGCCTGATCTTAGCAGAAGATACGCGAACGTCCAAAAAACTGCTTGATCACTATGAGATTACAACGCCGATGCGTGCTTTTCATGCGCACAATGAGCATGGTGTACTGAATCAAATCATCGAGCAGTTGCAACATGGCGCAGACTTAGCCTTAATTTCTGATGCTGGCACACCTGGTATTTCTGATCCAGGTTTCTTGCTAATGCGAGCTTGTCGAGAAGCGAATATTGAAGTGACCTGTTTGCCTGGTGCGACTGCTTTTGTCCCTGCTTTGGTTGGCTCTGGACTGCCGAGCGATGCGTTTCATTTTGAAGGCTTTTTACCACATAAGAAAGGGCGACAAACGCGCCTAATTTATCTCGCAGCACTGCCACACACTTTTGTCCTGTACGAGTCGCCGTACCGCTTAGTGAAATGCTTAGAACAACTGGCTGAACACTGTGGCGCAGAACGAAAAGCCACCGTTGCCCGCGAACTCTCCAAAAAGTTTGAAGAACTGCGACATGGTACGTTGACAACACTAGCGGAGCATTATAAAGCACAAAAAGTAAAAGGGGAAATCGTGATAGTAGTGGGCGGGAAAAATTGATTTTTTGGGGCTGGTCTCCACGCGAATGAATTCACGCGCTGCAAATGGTTTCGTTCCTGTATTGGTATTCGTTTTTCTTACCTCTCAAAACGAGCGAAGTGAGTAATCTCACTTTTCACCCTTCACAGTGAGCCAAGCGAACCCTCTCACCTCTCGCTCCCTAAAACCGCTGCAAAGAAGGTGTCACCAAATCATGTTGCAAGGCAAAAACAACTAAACCCGCAGCATTACGACAGTTCAGTTTACTCATCAGATTATTGCGATGTCCTTCGACGGTGCGAGTACTGATAAACAGTTGCTTCGAGATTTCAGGGGTAGTGTATTGATTACATATCAACTCTAATATTTCTAATTCTCGGCTGCTCAAACGCACGTCGAAAGGTAATTGCTTTTTCGACTTACCTTTATTCAGCATATTAGCGCGGATGACTTCTAATACTTCTTGGCTATAATAAAAACCTTTGTCGACTACCTCTCGGATAGTTCGCTCGACGATTTCAGGTTGTGTATTTTTAGCTAAATAGGCACTCGCACCAATCTCAATCATATTCGAGATAAATGCTTTATCGTAGTACGTCGATAGAACGATGACTTTTAGATCAGGATAAGTTTGTCGGATGATTTTAGCCGCTTCTATGCCATTCAAGACAGGCATATTGAGATCGAGTAATAGAACATCAGGGAGTGGACTGGTCGTAGCTAATTGATCGAGTAAGTCTTGACCATTTTCTGCTTCTAATACAACTTGAATCGTACCAAAATCTTCAATTAAGGAACGCATACCTTTGCGGAATAGAGCTTCGTCGTCCGCGAGTGCGAGTGTGATCATTTTACCTATGTTTTGTGTGTGATGTGACTGAAACGTAGAGAGGGCTAATTTTAGTCTAAAATAGATCAAATGTAAGCAAAAATTGGGAAGATTGCTATTGAGCATATAGGTCTTGAGTAACGCGCAAAGTAACACGAACGCCTTCATTCGGCGCACTTATGAACTCGTACGTCCCTCCGATTATCTGCATCCGATTCTCCATATTGCTTAACCCCAATCCTTTCTGATGCGTCGCATCCCGCATATCAAATCCTTTTCCATCATCCTGATATTGAATCACCACAGCGGTTGAACTAATGTCTGCTTTCAAGATGACGTGTTGTGCTTCGGCGTATTTGAAAGTATTGCTAAACAATTCCTGTATAATTCGAAAAAGATTGAGTGCCAGCAAATCGTGCAAATTCACTTCATCGACAGTGTTAATCTTACAATCTACTTTTAATCGATCCTCTTGTTGATACTGCTCACACAATTCTTCTAAACTAGCTGCCAGTCCAAATTTTTCTAAAGTAGGCGGCAGCAAATCGTGTGCGATCCGTCGACTACTAGCAATCGTGACGTTAATCAACTCATGCATATCCTGAATCGTTTCGTTCATTTTGGGGGCTTCCACTTTACGCTCTAGTTGCGTCAGGTAAAGAAACAGCACATTCAGCTTCGAGCCGATGTCGTCGTGTAAGTCTTTCGCTATGCGTTGTCGTTCTTCTTCTTGCACCAAAATACTACGATGCAGCAGTTCGGCTTGATGTTCTAGTTCGAGGTCTTTCTGGAGAAGTTGAACTTCAAAAATACGTCGCTTTGACCATTGAAAAAACAACACGAACGCCAGGGCAAGACTGAGCATAATCAGTGTGCCAAGAATCATGATGAAATAAATTTCGTTCGTTTCTGAATTTCCCATTTAGACGAAGCAAGTAAGATGCTAGCGATTCATGACGATTTCATCTACTCAGCGATGAGTGGTAGATTGACATGAAGATAGCTAAATTCTTAGCTTCTCCAAATGGAGAAGTTTACTTGTTGTGTTTAATTTTGTTTGAGCATATAGTTTTAGGGTTAGTTAGTGGTAGCAGGGTTCTTTAAAGATTATGATTTAACTGAATGCATTGTATTGACCAACAGATATTTGCGCAGTAAGTCTATCATTTGATGTTCCTAGTAGCTTTCAGTTGGCTTTTATATCTTGCTATACCAATGAAAATGATTAGCTGAAAAGCAACATACAGACTAGCATTAATAATCCAAAAAATCCGATGGCGGTCATCCAACTCTTCAAAAATATTGCTAAACATAAATATAAATAAGCTACTAGAATAGTAAATTAAAATAGCTGAATTGATGACAGTTAATAATTGCTGCTGTGCCGTCTTTCTGTAGTTGCTTATCTCTTGAATAAAGTAAGCAATAGCATAAGTGATGTATACGATCTGAGTTAAAATTTTGGCATGTGTATTAAACCCACTCAGTTGTTGAAGGAAAATGGTATTTAGAACAATTAGTACAGATAATCCTATCAATAGAACTCTAAAATGCCGCTGAAAAAACTCAATCTTATCCAAAGTACTTCGGTAGAACAAACTAATGAAAATGAACTCTAAGAGGGTGTATATATGAAGTACAAATAAATTAGGGCTTTCATTAAACCATAATACTTTGGAAATGATCTGAGTAAAAAGCATCAGTAGTAAAATCTTGGAAAATCCATGTTTTATCTTTTGGGGCTTCCAAGAAGTATTGATTAAAATCAGTAAGCTAAGTATAGATAATATATCAGCAGTCAATGATATACTTATGAGTATATCAGGTTTATGTATTGCTAATATACTACTCATAATTAATTACTGCGAAAGCTGTATCAGAAGGACAGATAGTTGGACAAGGAGTGGTAAAATCGTAATACAAGCTACTCGTCGGTGGATTATCTTTATCTACTTTTAAATAAATATCAGGTCGATAAGAGGCTGCTGCCGCCACTTCAGTATTCTCAATTTCTGGTTTAATCACAAACACCGCTTCCAGCGACTTTTCGTCTTGCAAGTCGTCTGCTATCTCAATCAAATCACATAATGGAAACTTGAAGCCATATGGGAAGACACTGATATTGGAATCATCGATACTAGGTACAGCAGAATTGAGTTTGTTATATGCTTCTGTGAACTGTTGGGCAGTAGCTATTTGTTCTTGCGCTTTCCTCACATCTACTTGTTGAAGCACACCATCTTTTGTATTAAATGGTTGAAACACTCTTAGGTCGTTATTCACAGTATAACAGTATAAATAAAGGTCAGTGTCATAAGTGTTTGATGTTTCAGAAGAAGACTCCTTACCAGGCACTAAAGCCATCATTAACCAAAACCCAAGGTCTACGTCAATTTGCTCATCACCTTTTACTTGCGTCATTTTCACCAAATCAACGATCGTGGACTTTTGCATTGTATAGTAGTCTGTGTTATTGGGTAGATTGACCTTCCAGTCGTTTGGCATTTTCCCTTCTTGACTATACGTTAACCAAAGCCCTTCCCTTGGCACTACATCTGTTTCTGGTACGGTTTCTCTTTTACTATTGCAATCCGTTTTTAAGTCGTCCATTGGTTTGGGTACATCCACTGGTGTACCATCACCTCCCGCAACTGTCTCGTCGCTAGATGGTGTAGTACATTGTGTTATGCATAAACTGAAAATCAAGAAAAATAGGTTGATGTGTTTACTCATAATGCTTGAATTAGTCTTGTAAAATTGTTCCGAAAGCTACTGAAAATCTAGCAAAATCCTCATCTGCTCTTCACGAATAGGTATAAATACGGGTAAAAACAGTGAATTGTACGGAGTTTGAAGGAGGCGCATTTTTACGCTAGTCAGGAGCAGGTCTAGCTATTACCTTTGTCGCATACTAGAAACAAATTATAAACTGATCATCATAGCTCATAATAGATTGAAATTCTTCTTTCTATTCACTCAAACTACTCCAAGCGTCTACACACACATTACTAAATCACACTCATAAAATTAGAGAGTGGTGAGAGTTAAAAAACCAAAAATACACACACTTAAACATTCAAAACGCCTACTCATTCGCTGATGCAATGAGTAGGCACTTTTTCTACCTAGTGGAGGACAAGAAATGGCTAAATAGAACCTGCTCGATTATATACTGTAGGCACTATAGCCAGACGAGTCGGAAGCTATGCTTTTTGTGTTGCATTCCAATAGGTCGCTTATAGCAAAAGAAGTACGACTGAAATCGCACTTAATTTTGAAAACACATAACTGTCTACAACACTAAATCACACAAACATTAGCTACTTTACTACACGAGCAGTCGTCTTGTTTGAAGACGGCTGCTTACATGCACTACTCTTCCCTTTGTATTACTTATCACACTATAATGTGATACTCATATGTTTCGACCAGTCATAGCCACTACCGAACGGATCACGAGTGCCAAGCATATACCTCTGTAATCAGGTGAGATTCATAGTTCATGCCTGCCGATTCCCACCTATTTTCTACAGCAAATGCCCCATACTTCCACCATCCACGCGTATCGCTGCGCCATTCGTCGCTGCGGAAAGTGGACTGGCGTAATATGCCACTGTGGTTGCCACTTCTTCCACTGTCGCAAAGCGTTGCAAAAGCGAAGAGGTACGGACATCTTCAAAAAAGCGACGTTCCGTCTCTTCTATCGTCGCCTTGTTTTGTTGCGCCAAATTTTCCAGAAATTGTCCAGCTGCATCCGTCCTCGTCGAGCCTGGCAAAATGGTGTTGACGGTGACAGCCGTTCCTTTCGTCAACTGCGCCAATCCCTTACTGACCGCCAATAAAGCCGCTTTCGTCGTACTATACGCGATCAAATCTTCGGGAACTAAACTGGCACATTCGCTAGAGATAAATAGAATACGTCCCCAGTTTTTCTTCAACATTTTGGGTAAACAATGGCGCGATAAGCGGACGCCACTCATGACATTAATCTCCCACTGCCGGTGCCAATTTTCGTCGGTTGCCTTGAAAAACGATTCAGCCGTGTAAACGCCAACATTATTGATTAGAATATCAATATCGGAGAGTTGAGCAGTAAGTTGTTGAATAGAATCAACAGTAGAGAAGTCAGCAGGAATACCGCTAACTATTGCTGTTGGTACTACATCTTTCAACTTCTCAATTGCCGTATTTATACGCTCTTCGCTGCGTCCATTAACGACAACCTCCGCGCCTTCCTCTAGTAGTATTTTGGCAATAGCGAAACCAATACCAGAAGTCGACCCACTGATAAATGCGCGTTTCCCTTTTAGTTGTAAGTCCATCAGGTATCGTTTTCTTGGGGAAGATACGAAGCTCTTATCTTGTGAGCAAATTGTCAATTCGTCCCTATAACAAAAGCGTGGGATTTGAATCCCACGCTTTTGTTATGTCCTAAGCTAAAAGACTACTCACTTTCCGCCATCGCTTCATTAATGATGTTTTCTAGATCATCCAAGTGAATACGTGTTTTCAGACTAAAGAAAATGACTTCTTCGTCACCATCTATCAGGACAACTAAGTTGCGAACTAGATCATCTTTTTCGCGGATGATGACATCTATTTGCTGATCTTTAGAGCGGACTTGCACTAATGGTTCATAGCCCGATCGGGACAGATCGCGCAGCAGACGGATACGGTCGCGTTTCGGCATATCCTCTTCCGTGCCGACAAGTAGTTTGATGGAGCTAACGTCTTTCAATAAGTCCATCGCATCGCGCTCGACTTGGTCTTCTGCACTCACTTTTAGAATGGGCAGTCCCAATTGAAGAACCAAACCAGGCAACATCATACTGACCGTATTTTCGGCTCGTTTGTGATCGCGATAGAAGTCATTGACGACAGTATTCTGCGCTTGTAGTTGGACACTGAACGCGACGAATAGAAGAAGGAAAAGAGGTGTTTTCATAGTTAATTTTATTGAATTACGAACCTGTCTGACTTGTCGTCTGCGACAGGCAGGTTACGGTTTGTTTGGATGGGTATATAGTTACTGAACTTTAATCTGACTCTGAAGATGTTTCTCAGTTCAGCGATTTAATGAATTACGAATTACGACAACACACTGTTTTGAAGTCTTGAAGCAATACTGAATTTCAGCAGTTTGTGTGGTAATAGCCAATAGCCAATAGCCAATAGCCAATAGCCAATAGCCAATCACTCATTAAAGCTTTCTGACAGTCGAGAAACTTTATCCAAACTAATGTTGCCGACGAAGCTCATGAGAACAAAGTTGTCTTGTCCACCGACGAGCATCAGGAGTTCGCTGATCGTGTCGCCACCGTTGTCGTCCTTGATGAGCAGCTGAACGTTGCTCTCTCGTTTGTTGCGGACAGTCATCAATAGTTCGTATTCTTTGGTATCAATCTTTTTAATCGCTTCCTTGTAGAGTGCATCAACATCGACATCCGAAGTCAAGATGCGGAGTCCACGCAAGTCACTCACCATATCTTTAATAGCGGCTTCCTCATCGTCTTCGAGTTCTAGATCGACGTCCAGCCGATCAAACAATTGGAACATTTTTGGGCTAATGTAGACGACGGTAAATCGGTCATCTTCTACATATTGATCGAAGTATTTAGAGATCGCATCTGCTTGTGCGTGTAAGCTGCTACCGATAGCAACGAGTGTGAATAGAATGAGTAATTTCTTCATAATTTATGGATATTAAATCTGTTTTTTAAATGGATTAGGTCTATTGAAGTATTAGCGCAAATACTTAGTTACGCGCTGAATCGTCTAGCATCTAATCCCGAATCCACGATAGCTATCGGGATCGGGATAAAATCTATTGTCTTTTCAAGCTACTCCAGCGCATGTTTCAGTGCCGCAAAATTGTCCATTTCTTTGACCACTTTTTGCTTGCCGCCACCGAGTGCCTCACTTAGTAGTTCTAACGCCTTCAACGTCTCTTCGTAGGCAGCCTCTGTATCTGTTGTTTCATATGCCTCCCATTCAATAGTCACCGCTACGGCAGCGTTGGAAGAGTAGGTTTGTGGAATCAAGCACCAGAGTGCGATACCAATTGCTAGAACTGCTGCCACTTGCCACCACCATTTGTAGTGGCGACCTTGACGTGCCGTGTTCATGGTTACGACTTTGGCAGTAGCGGGTTTATATTCTATCTGTTGAGCGACCTGGAAATAGCCAAATAGCTCCCGATAGACTTCTAAATGTGGCGCAATGGTCGGCTGCTGAAAGTACGTTTTCAACGCTTTTTCTTCGGCTACCGAAGTTTCTCCCTCGAAGTACTTTTCCAATAGCTGCTCTATATCTTGTGTTGTCTTCATTTTTTTTGGCTTTTATAATTCCGTAATGATAGGTTGCTCAAATATTGACGAACTTGCTTTCGCGCTCGGCTTAGATTTACTTTGACTTGGTTCAATGGAATATCTAGGGCTTCAGCGATTTCTTGATAACTGTATTCTTCAATGTCGCGTAAGTGCATCACGGCTCGTTGTTTTTCTGGCAAATTCGCCATTGCTTTTTTTACCCAATCAAAAGTTTCCGTGCGTCGCGTCAAGTCTTCTGGCGATGGTTGATTAGTTGCCACGTTCAGCAAAACATCTGTCGATTCGGTCATCTTTCTCGTTCTAATTTTGTCAATTGAGGCGTTGCGAGTGAGTCGAATACTCCATGCTTCGACATTAGCGATTTGGCATAGTTTTTCGCGTTGCTGCCACAGCTTAATCAGCACTTCCTGTACCACATCTTCTGCCTCTGAATTGCTATTCGTCATGCGCAAGGCAAAGCGATAGAGCTTACTCTTTATAGGTGTGACGGTATGTTGAAATTCTTGTTGTGTCATCTCAGCCCGAAGACGAAACGAATTGGAAAAAGGTTACAGTCGTGTAATTATTTGGCGGATTTGATGGGGCAGGATCGAACAGATGTAGGCAATTCTTCTTCCTATACATACGATGGGGAGGCAATGAATAAAAGAGGCAAGTTAGATTATTGAATAATCGAATTTG
>CAYLPW010000163.1:0-11434 GCA_964385665.1 uncultured Saprospiraceae bacterium | reverse complement strand
TGTTAGCAGCAACAAACGATCGTATTACTGTCTCTATTTAATTGGACTTCGTTAAGGAATGCAAAAAAAATAAATTTACAAATTTTTCTTATTTTGGCTTAAAAAAGGATGATAAGATACAATGAAGAAACAGAGGCTCAAATGAACTCATCTTCCGCACCCAATTCCAAAAAAGAGGAATTAAGTAACGGTTAAAAAATAACCTTTCAATTTTGACTTGTTCTTTTGCCATCTAGCTGCGTTGCTTATCAGTCGTGTCCCGATAGCTTTTGGGAAGGCTATGCTCCTTCTTCGCGCCTTGCTAGCTAACAAAATAAAGTCGCCCCATATCGAAACCTTATTATTTGCCCGTTACTAAACAGCATTTTTTTGAGTAAAGTTTCAACATAAAACACCAAGAAATGGTGATCGGCTCGGTCTTCCTCAGTTAGAAAAGGAAGGGCGGATAGTCGCGGATTCCATCCGAAATCTCCTCATACGCTCGTCTTACTATACGTCTAGCCATCCTAATACTGTGATCGTCAAATAGTGTAACCTGTTCTGATTCTGAATGACATGCCCGTTCATTGTTGTCGTTGTTGTTAAGGCGAGCTTATAGCATCTCCGACATACATAGTCTGAAACCATCTGACATGAACACTGTGATTATCTATCGCGGTTGCGCCTTTTACCGTATCACCACCACACTACCTATATGCTCAAACGGATTTCCACGTGCATCTTGATAGCCAATCGTATACATATAAGTGCCTGAAGCCACTTCATTTTGTGTAGAATCACTACTCTCCCCTGTCCAGACCTGATTTGGATCAGTACTTTCAAAAAGCAAGTTTCCCCAACGATCCCAAATACGCAATTGATAGTTTTGAATGCCGCCTAACGCACCTTGCAACTGGAATACGTCATTCACGCCATCATTATTGGGACTAAAGGCAGAAGCAATATAGGTTTGTACAATAGGTGCAATATCAATTACTCGTGTCAAACTATCTTGACAGCCACTCTCATGAGTCACAGTTAATGTAACCTCTTGAAAACCAGTATCTGGAAAAACGTATAGTGGTTCAAATATGATGGACTGTTCTTGCTGGTCGAAATTCCATTCGTATATCGTCGCGTCCGTTGATAGATTGATAAACTGAACTTCAGAATTTGCAGAATTGGGATCGTCGGGTGTGTAATCAAAGTCTGCGAATGGTACACCATTAATTTGCACCCAATTTTCAAAACGTCCCATCACCTGGCAGCCATTGGGGGCAGCAAGAGCTAGTTCAATACTATAACTACCAGCGGTTTGATAGACATGCTCTACCTGTTCGCCATTTCCTATGTTACCATCTCCAAAATCCCAATCTACTTCATACTCATTCGTTAGTCTGAATACGTTAGCCAACTGAAAAGACAAATCTTGTGTACCACAGTAGATACCTGAAGAAGGCGATATGCGCACACTATCAGGTACAGGGTAATAGCTAATGGTGCGTTGTGTTTCAGCTTCACATTGTCCAAGTTGTACGGTCAATAAAATTTGCTTTTCGCCTGCCTGCTCGTACCAATGTTGAGGTGTAGCAAGACTACTGGCTGCTCCGTCTCCAAAGTTCCATAACCACGAAGTGGGTGATTGACCAGCGGCTTGCGATTGGTCAAAAAAGCGAATGGAATCCAATGCACAACTATCATATTCCACCAAAAAGTTGGCTTCTAAAGGTGGCAAAATTGTTACTATACCTTCCAATAAACTATCGGTCTGACAGCCATTTGGTGAAATGATTTGTAACCGTATGTCGAAGACGCCAACACTATCGTAAAAGTATTGAGCGTCCTTAGCAAAAACAGTATCAGTGGGCGAGAAAATCCAACGCGTTTGATAGGCGTCCCCACTTGGTTGTGACTGATAGATAAAACTGGCATCGGAAGGTCCGCAAAAAATAGCGGTATCTGGCGAGATAGAACCAATCGTGGGTGCGGGATAGTAGCTAATTGGCTTAGCAAATACTGTATCACAATATTGTGTTCCAACTCGCAGCCTTGCTTCATACTCCCCAATCGTAGCGTAAGCGTGAGTTGGATGTTGAACTGAGCTGCTATCACCATCTCCAAAATCCCACTTCCACTGCTCCATTGGGAAGGGATTGGGAGACGTGCGATCTATGAATCGCAGAGGTTGCGCAGAACAACTGTCGGAAGCGATTTCAAAATTAGGCGTAATCGGATCTTCTATGCGAACGAACAGGCGTACGGTATCGCTACATCCTTCATCCGACTGAGCAGCTAGTAATCCTTCGTAAAACCCTGCTCCTGGAAAGTCGATCTCTACATCCCAATCTGATAACCTTAAAGTATCGTCTTCCAAATAAAACTCCCACGACGTTTCATCAATGCTGAGCCGATTGAAGCTTTGATTATCAAAAAAGACAGTCGTGTCGCCGTTGCAAGCACTCATAAAAAATTCCTCTTGCAGATAGGTAGAATCGGCATTATCGATATAGCTGACCACCGCAGGCAAACAAGGTACAGTGTTGATGTAGAACTCTCGCCGCTGCGTATTGATTAGTTCTCCATCTCGATACTCTTTGATTAAAATACCAATCAGAAATTCACCCCATAGACGAGGCGTTCCGCTTAGCCGTCCAGTTTTTGGATCAAGACGCAGTTCAGAAGCAAAACCTAGCGGGTGTTCCGCATTATAAAGGGGCGATAGAAAGTCAACTGTACCATAAGGGGGAGGTAAATCAGTCAAGGAGTAGTAGAAAGGAGAATTTAGAAAGGTGTCTTGTGGAGAAATAAAAATGATAGTACTATCTCGAAGAATAAATTTATACTCTTCTGCTACAAAGGGCGCGTAAAATTCAAAGCTCAAGGAGTCGCCATCGACGTCTATTCCTTCATAAGCGATGTCGAATGGTTCATTGAGACAAAGCAAAAAAGGAGGCTGATCTCGGTATCGCGCGCTTACGTTACAGGCACGTTGAGCAGCAGGTGTGATCTCTGCGAAGTACGTAGCTCCCACCACATCTTCGGTATCAGAAATGGTACTGATGCCACAAACCTGACGGATATTGTCTACATCAAAACTTCGACAGCACTGCTGATAAACGATGTAATAGCTCTCGTTAATTACTGGCAAATCAATCCAGCCCCGATACGCTGCTTTTAGGATGCAAGGATCGTCTCCTGTGAACTCTAAGCAAGCTTCACCATTACCTACACTTTTTCGCTCAATACTCGGCTGCTCGAACGAAAAGTCAACTGGCTCACCGTTTATTCCAAAAACAGTAATGATGTCTGAACCGTCAAAACTTCCAACCACATCAAAGCCATCAAACAGAGCAAACGTACCTCCACTCCCGTATTCACTACAGTCTACGTAGACATCCATGAATATTCTGTACCGTCTGTTATTCTCGTCTGTTGTGATGTTCTCACATTCGTAGTAGAGTTCTATACTCATCACATCATCTATGAGTATGTCTTCTAGTTTGGTAGAAACTTGGGCATCTAGTGAGCTATAAGAAAAAAGTGTGAGCAGCGATACTACAGGCAAGATGTATTTAGGTGGTGTCATAGCCGTACGATTTGTTGGAAACGAAATTGAGGTGATTGAACACTCAAGTATTATGTTCAAATATAGGTTTTTTTTGGGAGAGAGGCAAGAGCGTATTTTATGCAATCCTTGTCGAAAGATATAACTTGGTTCAACTAACCCCCCACTCGCACACCACGTACTGCTCATTGTCAATTTCAAGTGGTACACAAACTAACGTCAAGGGCTTCAGCCCGACTGTCATTCTTTTAAGATGTGCTATAGGCAAGGCGAGAACATCTGTGTTTCTGTCCGCTTGCTAGTCGGAACTAGCAGCAAGAGTGATAATTTATTTATTTCACGCTACACAAGCAATTTCATTTTGGTCACACATTTAAAGTTTGTTATCTTTACTTTCCCCTGACATAAGAACCAAAGCCACACACAATAAAAACAAACAAAAGATGAAAAGCCTTCATTTGAAATACCTGATCTTCCTAGGTATTATCAGCATCGTCTTTCTATTCAAAATAGAACCGACCGCTACCGATTTTGAATATGCACATGCTGCCCTTTACGCGCCAGTCGCCAATGAAACAAATCAAGACTGTAGTTGCGCGAAAAGTGTACCTGCCAACTTGCGTACGCCCTCCGCAGAACCTATTAACGACTACGAAAAGAAATTTTTTCAATTCATCGCGGATCGAGAATACGCTGAACTTGGATGGTGTGTGGATAAGAAGATTCGGGATACGGGTCCGTTCGTGCAAGGCATCTATTTTGGCGTACATCCAGCCGTTCGTATCTACTATTCGCCGCGTATGATGTACTGGTTGACTGGCGATCCAAGCTATTGGACAGACTGGAAGAAAGATGGTTTACGTCGTGCACCGCGAAAACGAGTACCCCGTAGTGGAGCGATTCCAGATGGAGCGATGATCATTAAAGAAATGTTTACGCCTCCTGGTGATTTGTATGAAGACCTACAAACTGTGCTAGATGAGCAAGGCGTGGCGACTGGAGAAGAAGCACGTGAAGATTTGTTGGCTCCACTCATTAGTGGTTATACACTTATGGTGCGCGATAGTAAAGGTTCACGCGATGGTTGGTTTTGGTCACAGTTTTATCCTGAAGAAGGCAAAACAATACAAGAAACCATTCAAGCTAACTTAACGACTTACGCCGTTCCTGCCAACTCTGGATTTAACTTGCCCTGTACGCGCTGTCACGGCTCAGCCGCTTTACAAAACACTTTTTCTTCCCTCCACAATATCAAGGGGTTCGAGGAAGACGAAAACTTATTAGAGTTTCAAACAGATGTGTCGTGGAAACGAAAAGGGCTGTTGGATCGCTTCCCGCTGAATCGTTTAACAAAAGGCGAAGACTGCATTAAAGATAGCCTGACAGTCAGCGAATTACGTAATATGCTGGAACTGCCAGCTTTGATGCGTCCGTGGGAAGATAGTTCCATTCCAGGATTTGAGCTTTTCGTAAACGAACATATGCGCGAACTTGACCCCAATCGAAATCGTGCAACAGCGAATCCTTTACCGCACGTCAATCCAGCTTTCGTTCAACAGTTTCCTCAACTTCCAGGTCTAAAAAAAGGTGATTTCAATAGTTTTCCATTCCAATGGGCAGACCACGTTCCACCAACTTCAACCACTACCGATCACTACATCACTTCCGACAACTGCATGGGCTGTCATGGTGGTTTGGGCGGCGATCCATACGATGTGACGATGTTTGTGCAAACTGGACCTGAATATGGAGACGGCTACAATATAGCAGTATATGGTGAATGGCGATGGTCGCCGATGGGTCTAGCAGGACGCGATCCTATCTTTTATGCAATGTTGGAAAGTGAGATGAAATTTCTGGAAGAAGATTTTCAAAAAGGTCGATTGAAAGCCTCATTAGAAGACACCAAGCAGGCTGTTATCAATACCTGCACGAGTTGTCATGGTGCTATGGGACAACGGCAGTTGGTGAAAGATGCGATTAAAAATCCACACCTTGATCCCAATTTCAAAATTGATTATGCCTTTCTGAAAGAGCGATTATCAAGCAACGAACCTGAAAATAGTACCTACACGAAATACGGAGAATTGGCGCGTGAGGGAATTAGTTGTACAGTTTGTCACCATATTACCAATGCTTCTGAACAGCAAATACAAGACTGGTCGCCGAAAGCAGATTGGGTGACAAAGACGACCGATAAAGAACTAGCGTACTTCCTATTTCATAACAATACTGGACGCTACGAAGAAGGACCTGCCAACCAGCTGTATGGACCCTACAAAAATGTAGTCCAAGAACCCATGCAGAATATATTGGGTGTGCGACCAGTCCATAATGACTTTACTTCCAATTCGCAAATGTGCGGCACGTGCCACACGATCAATTTACCAAATATTGGCGCGAAAATGGGCGAACATCCTGTATTGACAGCCGCCGAACAGAATACGATTCTCGCTCAATATGACCATTCCATCGAACAAGCCACCTTCCTAGAGTGGCAAAATAGTGCCTTTGGATTTAAAGTGGATGGCAAAACAAAAGGCAGTCAATTCGAAAGTTGTCAGAGTTGTCATATGCCGAATAGTTTTGCACTACGAACGCCAGAAGATACCGTCGTTATCGATCAATTGACTAGCAAAATCGCCAGTATTCAAGATCAAGATTATGCGGATGTCGAACACTTGCTACCAACAGACGACGTCACTGTTCAGCCTAGAACGACTTATCAGCGTCATGAATTGGTGGGTCTGAATGTTTTTCTTTTAGAAATGTTTGACCAATTTCCAGACATATTAGGTGTGGATAAACAAGACTTTATGACCTCTGCTAAGAGTGGAAATGCGATGGCAATTGAACATATGGTGCGCCAAGCTAAAGAAATTACCGTCGATATTGATGTGGATTTGGGTTCGGTTCAAAACAATACCTTACCCATTGATGTGACTGTTTTCAATAAAACTGGACACCGTTTTCCCAGTGGGGTTTCGTTCCGTCGTGCTTTTTTGGAAGTACTTGTTATGGATGGTGATGCTGTCATTTGGGGAAGTGGACGTACCAATTCGCAAGGGGTGATTGTAAATGAAAAAGGTGTCCCGTTAAAGACTGAATTCCTGCCCGACCCGGATACGTATCAGCCACATCACCAAATGATTACTCGACAAGATCAAGTCCAAATTTATGAGGAGCTGACACAAAATGTAGACCACGAGTTTACGTATAGCTTTATTCATCGTGTACATGATTTGAAAGATAATCGCTTGCTTGCGAATGGTTGGCGATTTTCGGGTATGTTCAAGGATCAGGGTGAACTGATGGTCGAATTTATGGAAGCTACTGATCCCATAGGTACAGGTGATGATCCAGATTATCGCGATCAGGGGGAGGATTTTGTAGGAAAAGATAGAACAAGGTATCAGATTGATCTACCTAAAGGAGTTAATCCAAACAACTTGACTGTCAAAGTAACCATGTACAATCAGTCTATTCCTCCTTTCTGGTTGCATGAGCGATTCAAAACAGCCCCTGATGGTGATGCGACGAAGCGGTTATATTATATGACGAGTCATTTGAATTTAAAGGGTACTTATATGGAGGATTGGAAGTTACCACTAGTATCTGTAGAGGCGAAATATGGAAGATAGCTAGACGATAAAAGGTAGATACCATTCACTTTGTTATGATTCGTATAGGAGAGTGAATGGCATTTATTACATAATTTACTGATGTACAAAAAGATTGCTGAATCGTCTCCTCATCTCATATCTCACAGTCTCACGTCTTATCATCTCTAATACCGATTCAAAATCTGCATCACTCGATCAGAAATTTCGCCACGACCTGCTAATTGGTAATCGTTATAGGTACAAGGAATTAGGCGATTTTCGGTTTCCTGATCTGGCAGTTGCAGCCACCAACGTCCACTTTTGTAGCTTTTCCAAAACGTGATTTGTACGTCGGGATCTTTCAAGTGGACAATGTATTCGCCTAAACTTGCTGTTGCTAATGGGTAATCGCCTTTCCGCTGAAAAACGCCCTCTATAAAGTACCAAACTAGTTGCGCCAACGCTTGTGGACTACGGGTGTCTTTTTTACGTGATTGCCAGCCATAAATGCCCATGGAGCGCAATTGCTCATTCATACCAGCGTAGTACATCAACTGACAAGCTTCTTCTAGAAAGAAACCGCTAGGCGATGCATTAATTTGTCCTGGCACTTCCAAATCTTTCAAACTCGCGACGTGCAAGCTTCCAAAATGGGCGTCTCGAATATTCGGCTCGACCGCTCGTAGATCATTACGACATGCCCCTAGACTTTGATGCCACCACTTTTTACGCTCCATTTTTTGTAGATCGCTGCGCTTGGTCAAATGGCGTTGGCTACCAATGATGATGCGTTGCCCAAACCGATCGGAAGTATCTGTGCGTACGCGGTCGTCGATGCTCAACCAATGTTGCTCACGACCATAAACTTGGCGGTGCGCTTGTTGTTGTGCGCGTATCCACTGCCATTCTTTTCCCAATAAAATAAGGCAACGTTTTTCGCTCAATAGTTCTTTTAAGACTGGAATCAGAAAAGAGACTTCCGACTTTCGAATATTCCCTAAATCAGCAATTCCTGTTGGTGGAAATTGATTGGCTAATGCGTATAGCTCCGCGCGCGCGCTGCATTCGCTTCCGTTTCATCCGTTCCGATGATGATAATTTTGACACCTTGTAGGTCGGGAAAGGTTTCGTTGTGCAATCGGACGCTGTTGCCGAGCTGATGTTCGTCGAAGTCCGTATTTTGAAAAGGAATGCCTTTGAGCCAGTTGGTGAGCATAGAAAAATCGTAATTAATATCCTAAAGGTATTGATATTCTGAATAATCGAAAGTAGTCTCGAAAAATAGCAATACTTATAGGAAAGGCGCAACGGATCGCTTATCTTTACAGCATTAACTATTCGGTAGTTGTCAGGCACTTCAAAAGTGACTGCCAACATACAACAACACCTTCAACATGAGCAATACCATTACCCTTTCTACAGATATGTCTACGCTTTATTTAATCGACGACGAGCGCGCGATTCCTTTTGATTTGACTGGCAAAGGGGCGGTTATCGGTACAGTAGGTGGACAGATTAGTGTGGTGAGTGCCTCTACGAGCAAAACGCCCTTTAGCGCAGACAAAAGCAATGTAACGCGCAAGGAGTTTCCCATTAAAAATAATCAATGGACGGTTAATTTTAATGAGGAGAATGTGGCGATGCATGTGATAGGCATTGCGGATGTTGATAGTTTCGTAGTAGCCAATCCTACACAACAAGCAGACTGTGTAAAGGCAGGATACGACTTGAGTACTCAAATTGTAAGTATGCGAAAAATAGGCGACAGTTTAGAAGTCCTAAGCATGCCAATTCTAGTCTCTGACAAAGAATCAAAACTTTCTTAAAAAGCTACTTTCTTACAATTTCAGCAATCGTTTTTCTTTCTAGTTTACTATCAATCCAGCAGATAGTCATCTCGTCGATTCCACCTAGTGGAACTCTGCCCTCTATATCGGAACGCATTTGATTAATGTAAGTCTTTAACTGGACTAATTGAGCGTTTACCTCTGATATTGGACTATCTACTACTTTCTTTAGTTGAGCTAGAAACTGCAAATAATAACTGAGGTACTTTTCTGTCGTTTTATTAAGAAACCTACCTGCACTACGATGTGTACTCTCCAGGGAGTCAAAATCATCTATTTCATAAGAAGCAATCATTTTAATAAAATAGATCCCTCTATTACTATCTAGTCTTACTTGACTTTTATTTTTAATTAATAAATTGCTCCAATTAATACATTCCTCGTAAGATTCAGCGATAAATAGTAAAATTGCAGTGTTCATGAGCAATACTTTTTCTGTACTCGGATTAATAGAAAACTTAGATAAGCCTTCTTCGATACTCTGTACCACTTTACTAGCGTCATCAATGATACCTAAATTGATCTTATATAAAAGTTTAAATTGCGATAACCGTTGAAATAGTATTTTCTGATGATGAATGCTACTAGGTTCTTCACTTTCTAAGCGATCTAGAAGATTAGTAAATAAATCAAAACGCTCTCGTCGAAAACAAGCTAGGAGAAAATTAGAGACATCAATTACATAATTATAAAATTCTTCATCTTTGTATATTGGATGTTCGTCCCACCAGTTCATTACCTGAGAGTACGCATCAAAATAGTTCTCGTTATTTTGAATAATTAGATTATAAAATCCTTTAGCTCGATGAAAACGGTGTTCTGCCAACATAGAGTCAAATCCTTTAACCCGTTTCTGCTCCAGACGTGCTAGTTGCCCCGAAAAATGCTTTTTTTCTTCCTCTTGTAGCCCTCCTGAAAAAAGTG
Organism: uncultured Saprospiraceae bacterium; assembly: GCA_964385665.1. Lineage (GTDB taxonomy): Bacteria > Bacteroidota > Bacteroidia > Chitinophagales > Saprospiraceae > JAAUTG01. The sequence continues at coordinate 1,517 of CAYLPW010000163.1, read as the reverse complement.
TTTTCGCAAATAAGTTATCATCCAGATCCAACGTCCGAAACTCCTCCAACAAACCCGAAGAAATCGTCCGCGTCTCCTCCTGCAAATCCGTTAACTTTCCTTCTGCAATCCCTTTCTTCGTCGTCTTCACCACCTTCCGCAACTGCTTATTGATCTCCAACAACGATAAATGATCCCCTAAATCCGTCGCCATCGCCTTTGCTTCCTGCAACGCCAATTCACACAAATCATACAACTCCCGCTCATACAAATACTTCGCATCCATCAACTTTTCCTTGATCTGCGCCGCTCGTGATCTCTTGCTGTGGTAGTCGCGCATGGAGCGCAGAATAGAATCGTAGAGATAGGATTTATCGACAGCGAGGTGCTTGAAGTCTTTTTTGAGTGCCACTTCGTCGTAGGTCTCCATCTTCCCAATGGCTCGAAAAAGCTGTAAATAGGCAGCATTCTTCTTCCCTGACTTTTGCGCGTCCAGGGTAAAGTAGCGTTTCTCCGATTTGGACATTGCGTGAATTAAACGATGAAGATCCTTCTTTTTTTTTGTGCTTCGCACGGCTATTGGCTTTTAGCTATTGGCTGTTGGCTTGTTCAGCAATAATAGCTTTGATTCTGTACTTTCGGCGAGACAAGTTACCAATTTCTCCAATTTGACTAAAATGTTCCAACAAACAGTTAGCGAAGCGTCCCAGTTCAACTCCCGAAAGCTTTCGGAACAACAAATCTTGTGTCTCAAAGCGTAGCGATCTCACATCTCGAAGCGCAGCGATCTCATATCTAATTCCTATCTTGCTTCCCAACGAAATCAACTTGCATGGAACAACTTGCTTATCGAATCGATCAACTCAACGACTTTGTGGGACGTGCCGCCGCCTGGCTGACGAGTGCGTTGGTTGTGCTCATCTTTGTGGATGTCATCTCGCGCTATTTTTTTGAATCTACGGCGGCTTGGGTCATTGATTTGGAATGGCATCTGTTTGCCTTGATCTTTTTGTTGGGTGGAGGCTATGCCTTTCGACATGACAAACATGTGCGCGTCGATCTATTTTACAGTCGCTTTTCGGAGCGCGATCAAGCTTGGGTGAACATTTTGGGCTGTTGTTTGCTGCTGATTCCTTGGTGTTTCGCAATTGTCTGGGTGTCGAGTGCGTATGCGTATTCTTCTTTTTTGATTCGAGAAGGCTCACCTGATCCTGGCGGATTGACGGCTCGCTATTTGATTAAATTTTCAGTAGTTGTTGGTTTTGTCTTGCTATTGTTACAAGGTATTTCGGTGAGTTTGAAGTCTTATCTTGTTTTACGTCAGCCTAAAGAAGACTAATTTATGGAGTTGTTAGCTTTACTGCTGTTTGTAAGCATCTTTTTGCTGATTCTATATGGATTTCCCGTGGCTTTCACCTTGGGAGGCATTTCTATTCTATACGCGATTTGCTTTCTAGAACCTGCTGCTTTCTCTGCCTTACCGCCACGTATTGTCGGCGTGATGAGTAACTATGTGCTGTTAGCTGTACCGCTGTTTG
>CAYLPW010000162.1:0-11440 GCA_964385665.1 uncultured Saprospiraceae bacterium | reverse complement strand
CGGAGGGATAAGATGTGGATAAAATGTGGATAACTTTGTCAACGAGAGAGCAAGTCTTTAAAATGTTAAAGTTTGCCAGAGTGGTGTGTTGACTTATTCCTGTAAGTGGTTTTTGTAATTTTATGATGCCAAATAGTGCAGGTTGGAATGTTAAGAAATGGTGACACAATCGGGACAAGACAAACGCATCAACACAACAACTGTAGCGATAGCCCCTTTCAGTTACATTAAGTTTGGATGCTTTCTATAGCTGCTCATACATGGATGGAGAGAAAAAAAAAGGTGCTGTCAGGAACTTATTGAAGCAAAAATGCCTTATATATAGACATTGACTCTTCTAAAAGGCTAAAGTAGTTCGCCTAAACTTACCAATCTATTAGGGACATACCTAACAGCGCATCCTGATTTCTTCTATTCTAACCATTTTCATTCAAGCAAGGGCTACTAGTGATGAGAAGTATTACTTTTCATCCGCCCGCGCTTCGATGTGTCATAATCTTTTATGGTTTCCTTTCCATTCCTTAGCTAGTTACTTCAGCTAACATTGTCGGATAAGCTGGCGATTACTGAACTCGTCCGTCGTCAAGTATAGTCGCTATAGCTAGATATTTTTGTATTCTTATCTAGCCCAACTCCAATACGTATCCACATTTCAATAGACACTATTCACACAACTGACTGCTAAGCAAGCTCTAACGAACCGCTCAAAAGTGTCGACCATTTAAGCACACTTCCCTTAAAGAATATGGAATAGTTAAATTTACCGCGAAAGCTTTCAGGATTTTACTTTACTCGAAGTGGATAGGTCGAAGAAAATAGATGTTTTGAGTAAAACTGAGCACTTAGAAATGTAGGCTTATTATTGAACTCAGACTAAGACGACTTTTCTATCTTTGTGATTTTTGGAAAAACACTCTATCCACTATGACTAGAATTGTCATTTCTTCTATTCTCTTATTGTTATTTGCTACTTGTCGGGAAGCTGCACCTGAAACAACCGCCGTCACTGAACCACGAACCTGGCAGCGTCCCGAACAACAGTACGGACAACTCTTCATCGACGTGCAGACAGCTCCTGTTTTTCCAGATTCTAAGACTTTCGTCGACTGTGTTCCTAAAATGTCAGTGGCAGAAATAGTTAGCAACTATGAAGATCAAAAGGGGAGTACTGACTTCGACTTGAAGGCATTTGTACTGGAACATTTCGACTTACCCAAACAGTACGCGACTGACTTCCAATCAGATACTAGTCGGAGTGTGCAAGAACACATCAATGTGCTTTGGGATTACCTAACGCGAGAAGCTGACCAAGCGACCGCAGGCACACTCATCGCCTTACCCAAATCTTATATCGTTCCAGGTGGTCGATTTGGGGAAGTCTATTATTGGGATAGTTATTTCACGATGTTAGGACTGGGTGTAGCTGACCGATGGGATATGATTGAACATATGGCAGATAATTTTGCCTACGTCATTGATACGATTGGTCACATACCAAATGGAAATAGAACGTACTATTTGAGTCGTTCTCAACCGCCTTTCTTTGCCCAAATTGTTGATTTATTGGCTATGCAAAAAGGAGAAGGTATCTATATAAAATACCTACCAGCGATGGAGGCAGAATATCAATTTTGGACGGCAGGCTCAAAAGCAGTGAGTCCCACACAACGAGCCTACGAGCGAGTCGTACGTATGGAGGATGGTAGCAAGTTGGCGCGTTACTGTGATAATTTGGATATTCCAAGACAGGAGGCATATAAAGAAGATATAGCTGCCGCAAAAGGGGGGGAGCGTGAAGCCGCAGTCGTTTACAAACATTTGCGCTCTGGAGCAGAATCTGGATGGGATTTTAGTAGCCGATGGTTTGAGGATGCCGAGAATATAGAGAGCATCGAAACCACTGACATCATTCCAGTTGATTTGAATGCATTGTTGTATAGTTTAGAGTTGACACTAATGAAAGCACATACATATGCTGGCAATAACTTGGCAGCACAAGAGTATATTAATTTAGCATCCAAGCGTAAGCGTGCTGTGTCGACCTATTGTTGGGATGAAGCCAGTGGCGCATTCCGCGATTATGACTATGTGGAGGGCAATGTGACACCTGTCGTTTCTTTGGCTACTGCGTATCCATTATTCTTCAAAATGGCAACACAAGAGCAAGCGGATGCCGTCGCGAAAGTATTGGAACGCGATTTTCTACAGCCAGGTGGGGTCGTGTCCACACTCAATGCAACTGGTGAACAATGGGATGCGCCGAATGGGTGGGCACCTTTACAATGGCTGACTATTCAAGGGCTACGCAATTATGGACACGATGAACTAGCAGAAGAAATAGCTCGTCGGTGGGTAGCGTTGAACATTAAGGTATATAAAAACACTGGAAAGCTGGTCGAAAAATACAATGTAACCGATATGACTTTGGAAGCTGGTGGTGGAGAGTATCCAGTACAAGATGGATTCGGTTGGACAAACGGCGTTTTGTTGAAGTTGATGGATATTTATGCATTTGACAAACAGCAGTAGCGGTGAACAATAGATCACAGATACAGATAAAATAATGTATGATGATGAAATACGGGTTTTTTATTTTGCTAGTAGCCAGTTTGTTTGCTTGTTCAGAACAAGTCGAACCGGAGGAATCAACAGCAGTAAACACAGCACCAACAATTGTGAAAAAAGACTTTCCTAAATTCGACTGGCAGGCACATCGTGGTGGTCGAGGACTGCGACCAGAGAATACGTTACCAGCATTCATGCATGCACTAACGTACCCCGAAGTGACCACAATGGAGTTAGATTTAGCGGTCAGTAAAGATGAGCAATTAATCGTGTCCCACGAGCCTTGGATGTCTCCAGCCATTTGTCAGGACGCTGAAGGAAAGGAGATCGCAGAAGCGGATGAACGCAAACATAATATCTACGAATTGACCTTTCAAGAAATCATGAAATACGACTGTGGCAGCAAGCTGAATCAACGCTTCCCCAATCAGCGACAAATGGTGGCATACAAACCACGTCTACGGGATGTTGTCTTGACTATTCGGCGGAGAGATACAAGCCGCGTCATGTACTACAACATTGAGATCAAAAGCTCGCCAGAGGGCGATAATACCTTTCATCCAGAGCCAAAGCGATTTGCGCAGTTGCTGCTGAATGAGTTAAATAACTTGGACATCAAAGATCGGACGACTGTTCAGAGTTTCGATCCGCGTGCTTTGGAAGCGATGCACGAACTTGATGCAGATGTAACGACAGCACTCTTGATCGAAAATGAGGATAGCTTTTCAGACAACTTAGCTCGACTGACTTATCAGCCTGAAATATATAGTCCATACCATGTTTTGGTAGATCAAACTCTGCTAGAACAAGCGCACGAACGGAATATGCTCGTCATCCCTTGGACAGTCAATGATAGTATGCGCATGAAGGAATTGATTGCACTAGGTGTGGACGGTATTATCACGGACTATCCAGATAGAATTGTGGAAGTAAAATAGCTTGAAGCGACATGAAGTTGGAAGGCACTTTCAGAATGCCTTCCAACTCATCAATTTCTACCAGTCATCCGTCCGAAATGGAGAAGCTGGCAAATTTTCACTATTGTATAGATTCGCCTCGTCTGGATTGTTGCCCCAAGCATAGCGAACGGCGACAGGCTTCTTTACTTCATCACTCCAAACTACAATCTTGTCCTTTCCTTTAATAATAGCTTTTGCCCAGACAAACTTCTGGTCTACTCCTGCAATAGCAAACTCCTCTAGACCCATGAACATAGATTTTTCGTCTCCTTTTACACGTAAACCATCACCTACTTCCTCAAATGTCAAAATGATCTTTTTCCCCTTGCGCTTCATACCTTGGTACACTGGACCAGAAGCAAGAATATCGGTTTCTCCATAAGCTATTTTCTGTGCACCTAACGCCAGTCGATACCCGACATCGTGCTTGTTTCTTGGGTGAATATCATCCGCTTCTCCAATATCAATGATGACCGCTTGTGCAGTATTGGGAAGCTGTAAGGTAGCCGATTGCGACTCACGCAGCATAGCCCAGCCACTTTCTCTGGGTGTATCGTCTGGCTGCATAAAATTAGCAAGTTGTACCCAAAGAAACGGAAACTCACCAACGTTCCAACGTTTGCGCCAGTCGATAATCATATCCGAAAATAGGTCTTTATATTGTCGCGCCTCTTCCGTATTCGATTCGCCTTGATACCAAATAGCTCCTTTGATCGGAAAGTCCAAAATGGGATGAATCATTTTGTTATACAGCAACATAGGCGTATGATGTGGAGTTGTGCCACTTGCTGCATCAATCATCACCTTGCCAACTTTGTACTTCCATGCACCTGCCAATTTTTTTGGCTGATTTTCTCCAGTCACTACATAGTGCATCTCTCCTTCGGATGGGCCATACAATCCGCCGCCACCGCCAGTATCGTCTACACGGACGGTAATGATGTTTTCACCAGCTGAAAGTATGTACGGTGGAACTTTGTAGATACGATCTTCGTTGTATTGCTGTTCTAGGCGTCCGACTTCTTGCCCGTTGACCCAAGTAATATCCGAATCGTCAATGCGTCCGAGATGTAAGGTAATTCCTTGTCGCGCTTCTTTTGGACTCAATTCAATCCGTTTTCTAAACCAAACAACGCCATCTAAGCCTTCCAATCCTACTCCTTCCCAAAGCGTTGGTAGTGTCATCGTTTTCCATAGCTGATCGTCGTATTTGTTTTGCGCCCAATAGGCATTATCACCTTGCCATCCTTCCTCTTTTTCTGGCAGTTGACCCAACAAATCCTCCAATTGCTTTCGCTGTTCGGCTACTACTTTTTTTCGGCGATCTTGATTAATTCTTGCAGCTGACTGAATATCTTTATAGCCTAGCGACTCTCCACTCATCCACGCTTCGATACGGCTACCGCCCCAAGAGGTATTCAATAGTCCAATCGGTACACCAATTTCTTGACGAAGCTGTTTGGCAAAAAAGTAACCGACCGCTGTGAAGTCGCCGACTGTCTCGCTACTCGCTACTTCCCAGCCTTCACTCACTAACGTGTCACTTGGCAGGTCGCTGAAAGTACGTTCCACTTTGATGTGTCGAATCTGTGTATCATCAATCATCCCTTTTTCGATATCGGCGCGCATAGAATTATTGAGTGTCCACTCCATGTTGGACTGACCGGAACATACCCAAACATCGCCAAAAAGGATATTGGACAGTTCGACTTGCTCCTCATCCTGAGTGATAGTTATAGTGTACGGATCGCCTACACTGGTAGCTGGTAGTTCCACTTTCCACTTACCTTCCTCTGTAGGTAGTGCGGTATAGGTATTTCCATCGAAAGTTACATTGACGTCGCTTTCCGAAGTCGTCCAGCCCCAGATTGGCACTTTTTGATCGCGTTGCAACACGGCATGGTCAGAGAAAATACTAGCTACGCTAAGTTGCGCTTGTAAAGTAAAAGATAGTAGAATGAATAGCAGCAAACTATTCCATTTTGTTTGATTCATCTTATTTTGTTTTGATTAGTACAAGTTTCGACAATCAATTACGTATATCAACTGATGCTTTTGAATCTATTCATTGCTAAACCTTGAAAGCTTTCGCGTGGCTCGCTACAGCTGTCCCAAAAACTGTTTAAGGCAAACACATCAGCTACAAAAACTGTAACGATATAGCCCCCCTTTCGGTTATATTAAGCTTGGATGCTATCTCTAGCCGATGGGCTTCTACTTTTTTCATTCTGATAGCTGTCGGAGAAAAAGTAGGCAAACCTGCTTGACTGTCGTTTGCGGCAGACAGGAACGCTAAGCCCGCCAAATAGAACTTGTTCTATTTACACTTGCTCCAAACGGCTATCTCAAATCACCTATTTATGATGCGTTCGCCCTAAAAACTGTTGGGATACCTGTGTTGTCATTCAGAAGTGAGGAACTCTGTGTCCCTTTTCTGAAAAGATTACTCACAAAATAATCTAGTTTATATCTACGCACTTCATTCTTGAATTTGGTGTACATATGGGAACCCAAATAATCGACATTTTTATTGACGAGCTATAGATTTTTAGCGCATGTAAGGAATCTTATGTTTGTGGCGAAGAGCCACTTGTAGACCAATTATTGAACTCCTAGCATGCTGCATCTATTTATACTGTGCTTTTTTCTAATTCTGCTTTTCCCAATTCATTCAAATAACTAAAATGACTTTTGAGTGCACCAAAAAAGGTAGTATGCTGGTGATAAGGCAGATCAAATTCTTGTGCTGTATGTTTAACTATTTGAGCAATATTTTTGTAGTGGACATGACAGATATTTGGAAAGAGGTGATGCTCAATCTGAAAATTAAGACCGCCAATTAGCCAAGAAAATGAAGCATTTGTATTTGCAAAATTAGCCGTTGTCTTTAGTTGATGAATCGCCCAATTATTTTCTATGTTGCCATTTTCGTCCGGAACAAAAAAGGCTGTTTCTTCTAAGATATGAGCAGATTGGAAAATCAAAGCTAATATCAGCCCACAGATAAAATGCATCAGCAAAAAACCCATTATAATTTGTCCAACAGGAAGATCAATTAGAATAATAGGTAAGACAATAGTTAGCAGAATGTACCACGTTTTATGAAACAGGATTTGAAGTAGTGCAGAAGTAAACGTTAGTCCCTCTCTCGCCAACAATCCGTTCTTTCTGAATCTTAGTACTTGTTGAAAATCCTTAACCAAAAAGCGATTCAAACTCATCAAACAATATAAAAACGGAGCATAGTAGGCTTGAAACCTATAAATGTTTTTATTAATCTGCTTAGGGGAAAACCGCATGAACTCGTTATCCGTGTCCTCATCAAAACCATGAATATTGGTATAGGAATGATGAAGCACATTGTGCTGAATTCTCCAAGTTCCATGAAATGCACCCATAAAATTAATTACAAATCCAATCAGCTTATTGATGATTCCATTAGTGGAATACGATCCATGATTGGCGTCATGCATAACGGATAGTCCGATTCCCGACATCCCCAACCCCATAATGATCCACATCATCATGATTCCCCAAAATGAAGTAACCACCCCAAACAGCATCAGCGTCAGAGGAACAAAGTAGAGGCTAAGCATAAAGATGGTTTTAACGACCATACTTAAATTAGCCTTTTTGGATATATTTTTTTCTTTGAAATATTGATTAACTCTTTTATTCAATACGCTAAAAAAATCAGGTTGATCGAATTTATTAAACTTAAGCTTAGTAGTCATTCGCTTATACATTAATCAGCATTCTTATAAAGAAGAATACTATCTTTAGTGAGGGACGATGGAAAAATTAAGTTCCCGATTTAGGACGAAGTTATTTTAAACTTAGACGCACTCCTGAAAGGAATAAAACATTTCCTTAGAGGAGGAAAAATCTACCTGACTGCATTGAAAATAGCAGTTTAGTTAGACAGGCATAGACGATGCAGGGTATCAGCGTCCCGATAGCTATCAGGATGCTAACGCTGTATAAGCTTAAAAGAACAAGTCAGAAATGAGGAAATTACTGTTTCACCGTTCCTAAACACCATTTAAAAAATAATTTTAAATCACACAGCACTTTCCACTGCTTAGTGAAAGCTCATTAATAACCTACCTCAAAAAAGTAGCTATCTTGTCCCCTAGGAAATTCAAAATCCCAACAGCTATCGGGAAGCTACGGCTTACTTTTTGTGTTTTCTAGGATGGGAAAAGTGCCAATTAGTGGGGTAGGTTATCGTTGAGCGTTCGCTTAGAGGCTACAAGCTACTTATTTTAATTAAAAACTGAATCTGAAATCGAATAATATTTGAATATTACGTAGCTGATCTAATCGCTATACAAAAGGTATAGAAGTGGATACTGCGTTAAATATAGGGCTGTCACTGTAAGTTGAATTGCTAGAAGAATCTACTTCATCTCTTTGAGCTATGCTGACTGAGCATGCTCGTTATTCAGCACGAACTGCCGCGAACAACACCCACATTTATGATTTTGCTTACCATAGTGTGTACGACCATTCTTTTTTATCTTTGTGCTGTACGTACTTGGACAGTAGTAGAGACCTAATGTTTGATCGTGGTTACTATACGGTTAGGTATTGGTTTGAGATGTTACCTCTTCCTGCTCAAGAGCTTTTCATTTGGTACACTGCCCATTTGTCTAGGTCGCTACGAACGAATCTGAATCCGAAAACGTAAGGATAGGGAAAGAGTCATGAATGATAGGTCATGAGCTATGGGTCATCATGCATAAACCATAAACCATGTAAAAATGGAAGAACAAAAATTTACACTTGCCTCCATTGAATTGTTAGTCATCAATAATCGAATAAAAGAGGCACTAGAAGCCTTGCGACAGTGGTTTGAAGATAACGGATACCGAAAAGAAAAGTATGAGGTCATTCAGCAACTGAGCCGCTGGAATGAAATCAAAGCAGATGAACGAAACGATACGGCTACGCCCGCTGAACTGCGCGTGAAGAAAAATAAGCTGACGAAAGCGACGCTCGATCTCTTACTATTGGCGGAGGATAAAGCAACTGCTGCTACTTCCTCAATAGAAAATGATACACAGCCGATCACAAATGACTCTTTCGCCATGATGAGAGCATGGTCGGCACAACTCAAAGAGCAACAGCAAACAGCCAACGAACAGCCAAACCTGACAAATCAGGAGCTACCCACTTACCTTCACGATGACTTTCTCGACAATCGAAACAGTTGGAACATCGGCGACTTGAAAATGGGCTTTTCCCTGTTTGGGAGCAATAATTATGGACGCACTAGTATTGAAAATCACCAATGCCTAATTGATAGTAACTACAATGGTTCTATCAATGTCGTCCTCCCGATGAATATCAATCGCTTCCAACCTTTTGCCATCGAAACAACAGTACAATATTGGTCAGGCAACGATTTTGGATTTGGACTGACTTGGGGCATTAACTTACAAACGTACGACGCGTATTATTTTTTTATCAACCATATTGGACGCTTCTGTATTGGACACCTGATGAATGGACAGTCTATCAATCTCGCCAACTGGCTATATTCTCCACATATTCGAACCGGCAATAGCAAAAACAAACTTCGTCTCTACCGCTACGGCGACCAAGTTCATTTCTATATTAATGACCAACTGGTGTACACGACACCTTACTACACGTTCTTTGGCGAATACATCGGAATGACCACCGTCAACCAGAAAAAAGTCACTTACGACTACTTCACCGTCTGGAATTGAAACAAAATCCTTGCTTTCGTCATTTTTAGCGAATTTTCGCTACATATTCTTAACTTTTCCAGTTAGAATGCTTTAATTTGTCGTAGGTAGCGAATATTCGCTTTTAGCGATGCTATGTCAGATTTTATAGTCAAAACTCAATTCCATACATTATGGCAGATCAATATGTAAGCATGGACAACTTGCGGTACTTGTTGTTTGAAGTGCACGATGCGCAAGACCTATTCCAATACGACCGCTATCAAGATTACGACAAAGATGGGGTCAATATATTTTTGAACTCCGTAAAAGCTTTCGCTGATAAAGAATTGTTTCCTTTCTATAAAGAAATGGACGACGATCCAGTCCGCTACGAAGATGGCAAAATCATCGTGCATCCACAGATTGGAGTCGCCATGAAAAAAGGAGGCGAATTGGGCTTGATTGGTTCAGCTTTCGACTACGATCATGGTGGATTGCAACAGCCAAGCATGGTGCATTTGGCAGCCTATCACATCTTAGATACAGCAAACAACAATGTATCTGGCTACATGGGACTGGACGAAGGCGCAGCGAAGTTGATCGTTAGTTTTGCCAGTGACGAGTTGATTGAAAAGTATGTGCCAGAAATGATCGCAGGCAACTGGGGCGGTACGATGTGTTTGACTGAACCACAGGCTGGCAGCTCTTTGTCAGACCTTGTGAGTAGCGCGACGCCACAAGAGGATGGCAGTTACAAAATCACTGGACAAAAAATATTCATCTCCTCTGGCGACCATGAGTATGTAGACAATACGGTGCATTTGCTATTGGCGCGTATAGATGGCGCACCTTCAGGTACAAAAGGCATTTCGCTGTTCATCGTTCCGCAAAAACGCATTACAGAAAGTGGCGAATTAGAATTCAACGATGTCATCACGGCTGGCGACTTCCAAAAAATGGGACAACGTGGCTATGCAACGACCCACTTGTCATTCGGTGAAAATGAAGATTGCTATGGTTATTTAGTCGGTCAGGAGCATCAAGGACTAAAATATATGTTCCAAATGATGAATGGCGCACGCATCGCCGTTGGACTACACGCCGCCTCTATGGCGACGGCTGCTTACTACGCGTCCTTACAGTATGCGAAAGAGCGTCCACAAGGTCGCCGCATCAATAATCATGGGCGAAAAGATGTCTCCAAAGAGCAGACTTTGATTATGAATCACCCAGATGTGCGTCGCATGTTGTTGCTACAAAAGTCCATCGTGGAAGGCTCGATGTCACTCATCATGGAAGCGTCCAAGTACGCCGATTTGGAGAAAGTGGCAACCAATGACGAAGAGCGCGAAAAGTGGAATTTGCTACTCGAAGTGTTAACGCCCATCGTAAAAACCTATCCTTCTGAAATGGGTTCCGTTTCCATCAGCAATGGCTTGCAAGTATTGGGTGGCTATGGATTCTGTAGCGATTTTCCATTGCAACAATACTACCGTGACATTCGCATCACGTCGATCTATGAAGGGACGACAGGCATTCAGTCGCTCGACCTTTTAGGACGAAAAATGACCATGCGCAACGGCAAAGGTCTGAAACTGCTGATGGGCGAAATTCAGCAAACGCTGGAAGCCGCGATGACTTACGATGACTTGAAGCCATATGTGAAACAGTTGTCGAATATGCTCAAAGTCAATGAGCGCGTTTTAAACCATTTATTGGGCTTTGCGATGAAAGGCGAACACGAGCGTTTCCTATCCGACGCGACGATCTACATGGAACTCATGAGCACCAATATGATCGCGTGGCAATGGCTGAAAATGGCAACAGTAGCAAAAGAAAAGTTAGTCGTTGGCGATGGCGAACAAACCGCTGACTTCTACGAAAGTAAAATTCACTGCATGAAGTTTTTCTTCAAGTATGAATTGAGCAAAGTACCCAGTCTCGCCGATATTTTGGAAAGTGAGGAGGTATTGACCTTGATGGAAGAGAAGGAGTTGATTAGCTAAGAAAATCATTAATTATAGAGATACAAAATCGCGGCTTTCGGTTGGAAGGTCGCGATTTTTTTGTTTCAGGTAATTGATGCTTTCCTAGTCAAAATAGCTGACTAAGGAATGGTGAAATAATAAGTTCCCGATTTAGAAGGAAGTTATTTTTGGTTTAGGCAAGGCGAAAAACGTAGACGATGCAGGGCATCAGCGAGGCTTTTCAACGAAGAAT
>CAYLPW010000161.1:0-11468 GCA_964385665.1 uncultured Saprospiraceae bacterium | reverse complement strand
CGCATATTATGATTATCTTCGAACATGTTTTGCTTGTTTATGGCTGTTGGCTGTTGGCTATTGGCTGTTGGCTTTTTTGAATCATATTGCTGAATATCAGCGACAAGAACGGAAAAGCCAATCGCCAACAGCTAATTGCCAATAGCCCCACTATGCATCTTCCTTTCTGCTTAATACTTCGTCCACTAAGCCATACTCTTTCGCTTCGGTAGCTACCAACCAGCGGTCGCGATCTGAATCATCTTCGATTTTCTCGTACGGCTGTCCAGTATGACGAACATAGATGTTATACAACTCCTCTTGCAACTGCTTAATCAGTTTGTAAGAGATCTCCATGTCCGAAACTTGACCCTGCATGCCACCAGAAGGCTGATGGATCATGACACGACTGTGCTTCAAACAGGAACGCTTACCTGCTGCGCCTGCTGCTAAAAGAACCGATCCCATAGAAGCTGCCAAACCAGTACAAATAGTCGCTACATCAGGTGACACATACTGCATCGTATCGTAAATACCTAAGCCTGCCAAAACAGAACCACCAGGACTATTGATGAATATCTGTACATCGCGCTTTGGATCAGTTGACTCTAGAAAAAGCAACTGTGCTTGTATAATGTTCGCTACTTCATCCATCACGGGTGTGCCTAGGAAGATAATGCGATCCATCATTAAGCGAGAAAATACGTCTAGCTGTGTAGCATTCAACTGACGTTCTTCAATAATATATGGAGTTAGATTTGTTGGTAAACCTGGTGCTGCATATTTTGCGTATCCCTCTATACGCGTGCTACTCATGCCTAAATGCTTGGTAGCGTACTTTTTGAATTCATTCTGATTGAACATCTGAATATTATATTTTGTGAATAGATACAGCTTCTAAGCTGAACTACGTATTAACAACAATTACTGGCATGGAGTTGACTAGTGGTTTCGCTATTCTGTCGCTTCTGCATCACTTTCTGCTTCCACTAGCTCGCCTTCCGTTACCTCTTTTGCTTCCTCTGACTCTTTAGCCGCTGCAGCTTCTTCTACTTGTGCCGCTATTCGCTCGGCTTCTTCTTTTTCACGTTTTTCTTGCTGCGCTTTAAAGATTTCGTCCATTTCTTCGATGGTTTTGACATCATCTTCGATATTCACGACTTCCGCAAGCTTCACTGCGATCTTCTCGGTAGCTGCTCCATCGTACATTTGACGCGCAAAGTTCTCATCCTGCAACATTCGATAGGTCATGTTACTTAGCATCTGCGGATCACCTTGACCACCAAAATAAGAGGCAATCTGCTGTTGCGCACGCTTCACGATGTCCTCCTCTCCTACTTCTATGTTATGTTCTTTCATCAAGCGTTTGCTCACCAATTCCCAAATCACCCCTTTATTAAATTCTTCGAGCTTGCTGTCAATTTCCTCTTCAGGTGTATCTGGTTGACTTTCGCTCATGAACCGTTTGATGAACGTCTCTGGTAGTTCAGGCTTATTTTCTGTGGTCACGCGTTCCAAAATATCGTTTTGCAGCATGATGTTGGCTTGGTTGTTGTAGTATTCCAACAAGCGTTCTTCAATCATCTCGCGTGCGTCTTCTTCTGTCGTCACGGCTTCACCAAACTGCTCTTTCAAGAAGTCTTCTGTTATCTCAGCTGGTTCGATGCGTGTAACTTCTTCGATCTCAAATTGGTAAGTTTTATGGATGTCAGGTTCACCGTCGTCCTCTTCGCTCTCCGCTTCATCTATCTCTTCATTTGCTTCTAATTCATTTGTCTCCTCATCCAATGTCTCTTCATCTTCGACGATTTCTGCCTCTTCAAAGTCATCTTCATCTTCAAAATCGTCCTCGTCCTCGTATTCATTGTATCCTAGAAAATAGTACAGTACTCGTTCCTCTTCTAAGTTCTTTTCAATATTGGCAGGCACAAACTCAAAGGCATCGCCTTGTTTTTTGGAAGTCAATAAGGCATTCATTTCATCTGTCAATGCTTCACCGACCAAAACAGAAAAACTGTTATCAATGCCACTGCCTTCTACTCCACGCACTCGCAACTTGACTAGATCATTGTCCTGAATGTCTTCTTCGACTGTCTTGCGCTCACCTGCTCGCTTGCGTGCTCCTTCCAATTCTTTGTCGATCAAGTCCGCTGACGCACTTTCTACCTTATATCGAGCATAAGTGTCGCTTTCTTGTATACCTTGAATATCGAATTCAGGCGTCCGACCTATTTCGATGTGATACTCGTAGCTATCCAAATTCTTAGGATCGAAAATAGGCACTTGATGACCCTCTGCTAATAGTGGTTGTAGCACCACATTTTTCATTTCTTCCTCTACGTATTTTTGAAGCTCTTTTTGAAAAACACCCCCTACGATTTCTTCCAAAATACCTTTCCCGTACATCTTACGGATGATACTTTTAGGCGTTTTTCCTTTACGGAAGCCTTTCATATTTGCCTGTTGGCTATGCTTCGCTAGTTCGGAGTTGAACTTTTGTTTGTAGTCTTGAGGTTCGACAGTAAGCGTTAAGTGAGTGGTTAGGTTGTCTTTGTCCTCGCGCACAATAGTTGCCATGAATGCTGTTTTTCTAGATAATTTGAATTAGGTCGTTGAATACTTCCTTTGACTGTTCTACTAGTCCACAAATAGGAACAGTACTACTACGACTAGGTAGAAGTACAAGTTTGAGACCAGAAAGTTTGATAGAAAGTAATTTGAATAGAAAGAGCAGAAAGTCTTGAAAGAAGTACGGGTGGGGGGACTCGAACCCCCACACCTCGCGGCACTAGATCCTAAATCTAGCGTGTCTACCAATTCCACCACACCCGCATCTTTTTAAAAGTGGACGCAAAATTAATTGCTTTTTTATTAAAAACCTATTTTCGGTGAAAAAATTCCATTGAAACTTAGGTTTTTCATATTTGAGCAGTCATCGGTAACACCTCATTTTACAATTTAAAGTATAACATTGATCTGATCTTCGTTTAAAGCTTGACAACGGCTTGCTGTTCCTGTATTTTTGACGTATTCATTCGCTCAACACTCATTTACTATGACTGTCATCTTCGACTTCGATGGTACGCTCGCCAATACGCTTGATCTGATATTGGATCTCTACAATCGGCACATTACGAAAGAATTTCGTTGTAAACCGTTTGACAAAAGTCGATTGGAAGAGTTGCGTGGACGCAAGCCTGCTAGTTTCCTTAAAGAGTATAACGTCACGCCACTCAAATTGCCATTTATCATTCTTCGCGTACGTCGTCTATTGAAGCAATATATGACAGAAGTACAACCACATAAAGGCATCGCACAGCTATTATCTACCTTAAACGAACGCAATATCGATATGGGAATCGTGACTTCCAACAGTCGCTCCAATGTAGAAGTTTTTTTAGCACAGCATAGTTGGGAACACTACTTTCGCTTTATTCGATCCAGTCGAAGTCTGGTATCGAAGCGTCGGTCTTTCGAAAAAGTTATCGCCCAATACCAATTAGAGCGCGAAACTATATTATACGTGGGCGACGAAGTACGGGACATTAAAGCGTGCAAAGCATCAAAATTGCAGTGTGCTGCTGTCACTTGGGGACATCAAAATCGAAGTCTATTGAGCCAATATCAGCCAGAAGTCATCGTTGACGAAGCACTAGAAATTTTGCACTATTTAGATCGAGAATTTGTATCTTCGGATGTCTTTGGAGGCGTTCAATGAAGTAATATGACCTGCTTGTATGATAGTATTGCTTGAAACAAATATGAAGCTTATTGCTTTGACCTATAGCTTCCTGTGAAACAGTCTAACTTCTATCGTCTATCCCGAAAGCTTTCGGGACTAATATCTTTCCATTGAAACAAGATACCTTAAAGGCATTCCTAGACACCCAAGTAGAACGTCACAACCGCACTGAGTTCATCGCCGATGATCCTATCTCTATTCCTCATCAATTTTCCCAATTGCAAGACATGGAGATCATGGCTTTTTGGACAGCGATGTTAGCATGGGGACAACGAAAAACCATCATCAATAAAGCTAACGAACTCGTCGAACGCATGGACGGCGCACCTCACGACTTCATCATCAACCATCAAGAAGAAGACCGCAAACCGTGGCTCACGTTCAAGCACCGCACTTTTCAGCCGACGGATACGCTTTACTTTCTAGAATTTCTCCAACAATACTATCGACAACACAATTCATTAGAAACGGCTTTTTTACCAAATGGTCAATCTACGCCTTCCGTAGAAGCATCACTCATTCATTTTCACAACCTCTTTTTCTCGCTGCCCGATGCGCCTCCACGCACTCGAAAGCACTTAGCGACTCCTGTCCGCAAATCGACTTGCAAACGCCTGAATATGTTTTTGCGATGGATGGTACGTCAAGACGATCAAGGTGTGGACTTTGGTGTTTGGCATCGTATTTCGCCTAGTCAATTGTTGATTCCGTTGGATGTGCATGTGGATCGCGTGGCGCGGCGGTTGGGTTTGTTGACTCGAAAGCAGACAGATTGGTTGTCGGTGCTAGAGTTGACGGAACGCTTGCAAGCTTTCGATGCGGATGATCCTGCGAAGTATGATTTTGCCTTGTTTGGAAGTGGGGTTTTGGAGGGAAAAAATAGCGTTTAATTGGGTTGATGGTCTACTAGATCTATAATTACATTCCCGATGCTCCATAGCTATCAGCATCGGGACATGACTGATGAGCAACTTGCCCGATGGTCAGGCGGGCGCAGTAATCGCTTGGGGGAAATTTAAAAATGGGTAGGTTATATTTTACAACTTCCCTTACTTTTGTGTCACAGATTATTTAACGAGGGATAACTTGTAGGCCTGCATCTCCTCATTTATCCTAATCATCAACACGTACATACCGCTTTCTAAATGTGCTGCATCTATTTGAAACTGATGAATGCCAAGCGGCTTTTTGCTATTGGGCGAAATCACGCTTACTCGTTTTCCAGTTAAGCTATACAATTCAACTTGTACATTACTTTCTTCTATTAATTCTACTTCCACCGTTGTTTGAGTATGGAATGGATTGGGATAGACTTTAACTGCATTTTTTGCTTCCACATTCATCATTGCTACATGGCGTTCTTCTATTGGAGCTAAACTGTTTGGACTGCAAGCCTGAATCTGTGCCGTAAATGTCGAACCATATTCTGCAACAAAACCAGGTAACAAATTAATGGATTGACCTGCTTCAAAAGTTACTATCACTGAGGAAGCCACTGTTCCATTGGTAGTAATAGTATCTTCTACTTGATATATACCTGCCTCAATCGGTTCATCGCTGATTGTTAAATTTGGAAGACACCCTGCAGGCGGTAGATGAATGCAATAATCCAATCGCCAGCCAGTTAATTGTCCTTCTCGTTCGACTCTTACATCAGTGACCAACAACGTCCAAACACCGTTTGCAGCTTCTCCATCAAATATACTCAGCGGTTGTTCTGGTTGATAGAGCAATTGGGTAGTAGGTGGGCAAGGGACAGCAGATAAATTAGATTCATCATCGAACCCAAAATCAAAGTTTTCTTGTACGCCATTGCAGGGATCATTTACATTAATCAACTGAACAATCGTACCTGTAGGGCTTCTCAATTTGAAGGTTAGGTCTCGAGTTCGTTCGTGTGTGCCTTCAAAGTAGACATTCACATCCGTGATAACTCCTGTATCGCTGACCATAATATCAGATTCAATAATCGTATTCGGTATTGTATTTAAAGGTACATCTGTACTATTGATGCTATTACAAGCGACAACGCAGTTGTTCACTACTTCCAAATTCAGTAAAAGGCTTTCACTATTATTGATACTCGTTCCTTCTACCATTAATACATAATTTCCCGAAGCCACCGCATTTAGATTTCCTATTGTAAGAGTTGAAGTGGTGTTTGGAACCACTGAATTGTTGGAAAAAGATACACTTGCGCCCGACGGTACGCCGCTTACCGAAAGAGTAACGGTATCCATACTTCCACGTGGAGATTGAATCCGAATTGGGTAACTAACACTAGAAGTTGTACTTTCTTCTTGGCAATTTATTCCAGTAGCGAATAAACTAGTCAATGAAAAATCATCATCACCAATGCCATAACCATCCATGGCTAATACACCAGTGCTATCTGGATCTAACCAATCTTTTAACCGAAGCAACGGGTCAGTAGCCCCATCATTCAACCATGCATAGGAAAATTTTCCATACCAATCGTCATCATTATTACCACAAGTGGCAAATCCGCCTGAAAGAATGCCTATAAGTTGTTGGGTTGTATTATCGAAAATAGGAGAACCAGAAGAACCACTTTCCATCGTTCCATGATCCCAATCTGCTACTCGCCAATGTGTTTGATTGGGGTTCACGGTATTGCTTAAGTAATCTGTGCTAGTTACTGGATCGTTCTCAATAGCTATTTTTTTGGCATCTCCTTGCGGGTGGTGAATACCTGTCACGCCTTGCGCGGTAGCTCCGCTTGCATCCCAGCCAGCAAAGAAAACATCGTAAAAGTCAGCTGGATTTTCCTTTAGTTCTACCAGCAAATGATCTGCCCCTCTAATGCCTCCTCCTGGATTGCCATCCACGCTAGAGCGTAGCGTCGCGCCATTGGTCGTTTTCGTATCGTCGGGCTTACCAGAATTGCAACCCGGACGCTCAAAAAGCCAATAAATGATTACAGTACTAGAAAAACCACAGTGATTGGCGGTTAGAAATAAGGGTCTTTTATCTCCTGTCGTGTTGCCGACGAGCGTACCACTACATAACACGCCTCCTGCAATCGTTTTTCCGACAGCTCTGGCTTCGTTTTGCCAGTTGTCGCCTTGCGAACATTGAGTATCTATATTACATCCTCCTGCATCCCCTAGCTGATAGTTACTTTTAAGCGCGGAACGATACCCATGCACTACCGTATTGATACTAATTCTTCCTTGACCAGCGACTTGTCTAGGTTCATAATATTCCAAATAAGAGATCTCGCCATAAGTCAATGCGGTACCGAAACCTC
The DNA here is from genome assembly GCA_964385665.1 of uncultured Saprospiraceae bacterium. Lineage (GTDB taxonomy): Bacteria > Bacteroidota > Bacteroidia > Chitinophagales > Saprospiraceae > JAAUTG01. The sequence continues at coordinate 4,476 of CAYLPW010000161.1, read as the reverse complement.
GATCTGTTTTGTTATTGCGAGCCGTAAAAGCACCTAGAATTTGCTCATAATCGCCATTGTGTAAGAAAAATTGACTACCTGTCGGCAAGAAAAAATCATCATACACTAAATTGATGGAAAGGGCTTCTGGCGCGCGAATCGCTAATCGCCACAATCTGCTCCCATTCGGCAAATCAATCCATTTCCCCGAATTGCTCATGTTTAAATCTACCGTATGCTCAATGCCAAAGCGATAAGGAATTTCGGGTTGCTGATCCAATAATTCGTCTTCTGCTTCGATGGCTTCTACGTCAATTTCGGGCATTTCTACTATTGGTACGCCTCGTGTAAACAGTTGATTATCTAAGGAATAAGGAATGCCTGGAATGCTTATTTGGGCGTGTGCGAGTTGAAAAAAAGCTAGAAAAATACCTAGAAAAAAGGGCTTTTCGGTTCTCATGAGTGTTTTTGTTTGATTTATTTGTGTTCAAATGTAGTATTCTAGTTGAAACTTTTGAGTTATTCGTAATAGGTTTTTATAAAAAAATTAACTACTTAGCACCCTACACAAAAGGGAGATTTTTTAACTTTACTGTCAAAGATACAGAATTGATATTACCGAGTACTATATCTGCTTGTCATGAGTTGCTTAAAAAGCAACAAGAAATAATAGCTGCACAGGCTGCTGTTATTAAGGAGTTGACTGCTCGGATAGAAACACTCGAAGACCAAGTTAATAAAAACAGCAAGAACAGCAACAAACCGCCTGCAAGTGATGGGTTAGCCAAAGCCCTGGCGTTTAAGAGAGAAAGAGGTCGTCGGCACGGCGGCAAATCGGTTCATAAAGGAAAAACATTAGAATTAGTCGAAAATCCTAAGCAAGTAGTTCCTCTGTTGCCTCAAAACTGTGTTTGCGGTCAACCTGTAGACAAAGAAAAGGTGGTACAAGGGGAACGCCGCCAAGTGTTCGATCTTCCCGAACCGAAATTAGAAGTTACGGAATACCAAAAATTAACTTGTCGTTGCGCTCATTGCGGGTTAGTAGATTCGGGCGAATTTCCGCCTACTGTTCCTTCACGAGTTCAGTATGGTTCGGGTGTGCGTTGCTTAACCACGCATTTGAGTTGTGCTTTTGCGATGCCAGTCAATAAAATACGCCAATTATTCATTGATTTATTTGGTTACGAAATTAACGAAGGGGCAATCATTACGAACAACAACACCTGCGCTGCTCTTTTGCAACCTACCGAAGCTATTATCAAGGAGCGTTTACTCAAAGCAGCTACCGCGCACAGCGATGAAAGTGGGGTGCGCGTAGAAGGTCAATTACATTGGTTGCATGTTTTTTCTTCTACCTTGTTTACTTACTTCTTTGTGCATGCCAAGCGAGGCACAAAAGCACTGCAAGATGCCGCCTCGGTTTTACCTGATTTCAAGGGTTGGTTGGTGCACGATTGTTGGAGCAGCTATTTCCAATTTACGGGCTGCAAACACGCGCTTTGCGGTGCTCATATTATCAGAGAACTCAACGCTTTGGAGGAAAAAGGCATCATTTGGGCGGAATGGTTCAGGCGTTATTTATTGACTGTTTATGATATGACCGAACAAAATGACGGGGTGTTGCCCAAAGACGTACGAATCAGAGCGATCAAGCTATACGATACTATTGCTGCACTCGCCGATGGTATTGAACCCCAACCCATCAAAGGAAAAAGAGGCAGACCTAAATCAACAAAAGGTAGAAATCTACTCAACCGCTTGGTGCAACACCGAGAGGCGGTCTTGGCTTTTGCCTGTCATCGAGAAGTGCCCTTTACTAATAATTTAGCAGAAAGAGACTTACGTCCAATCAAAACCAAGCAGAAGGTATCGGGCTGTTTTCGTACGAAAAACGGCGCAGATAACCATGCCCGTATCTATGGCTTTATCTCTACGGCGCGTAAACATCAAATTAGCATCTTCAATGAACTCAAAAAGGTCTTCGATAAAAAAGACTCTTTTATCGTCGAGGGGTGCTAAATAATTACTAAAAAAAAATTTAATGATTCAAAATCGTATGAAGAACAGTTTCAAATCACTCGGATTACTCCTCTTTTGCTTTTTGGCATATAGTGTAAGTAGTTGGGCGCAAGAAGAAGTGCCACAAGCCCCACATGTAAAAACCTCGAATCACGGCAACAAATTTGAGCAACTAGGTACAATGTTGCGTACGCCTAATCCATATCGGGGAGCAGATGGCGCACCAGGACCAGAGTATTGGCAAAACCGTGCCGACTACAACATCACTTGTACATTGGATACAGAGAACCAACAACTTGTCGGGTCAGAAACCATTACGTATAAAAATATTTCACCGAACACATTGACGTATTTATGGATGCAACTCGATGAAAATCAGCACAATGCAGAGGCAGATAATTTGCGCTTCGATCCTAGTTCTATACGGGATGTGATGAGCGAAGGCGCATTGGATGGATTAGAAGTTTACGAAAGTTATGACAAAGAATACGGACATCAGATTCTGAAACTAACGGATGATCGGGATCGTGAATTGAACTATACGATCAACAGAACGATGTTGCGTATTGAGTTGCCAGAACCCTTGGAAGAAGGCGATGAGTTCGTGTTCAAAGTAGATTGGAAATACAATTTGGTCGAAAAAGACAACCCAAAAATTCGTAATGCACGTGGTGGCTACGAATATTTTGAAGACCAAGACGAGTACATCTTCACAATTGTACAATGGTTTCCACGTATGTGTGTGTATAGCGATGTCGAAGGTTGGCAGAACAAGCAGTTTACAGGACGTGGTGAGTTTACCTTGCCATTTGGTAACTATGTGGTGAAAATGACTGTACCAGATGATTATATGGTCGGTTCTACCGGCGAGTGTTTGAACTACGACGATGTGCTGACAGATACGCAGTTGGAGCGGTACGAGCGCGCTAAAAAAGTAGATGAGCCGTTAGAAATCGTCACCTTAGCAGAAGCGAAAAAGAACGCAAAGAGAAAGAAATCAAAAGGCAAGAAAACGTGGATTTACAAAGCGGATAACGTGCGTGATTTTGCATGGACAGCAAGCCGCAAATTCGTTTGGGATGCGATGCCACACATGACGGAAGACAATCGTCTGGTGATGTGCATGAGCTACTATCCTGAAGAATCGTATCCTGTTTACAGTCGCTATTCCACAAAAGTGGTGAAGCATACTTTAGATGTGTATTCAAAATATACCTTCCCTTATCCTTATCCAGTAGCGATCTCTGTAGAGGCTTCCAATGGTATGGAGTATCCAATGATCTGCTTCAACTATGGCCGTGCTGAAGAAGATGGAACGTACACGGAGCGTACCAAATGGGGGGCGATTGGTGTCATCATCCACGAAGTGGGACACAACTATTTCCCCATGATCGTGAACAGCGACGAGCGACAGTGGACGTGGATGGATGAAGGGTTGAACTCTTATCTAGATTACATCGCACAAGAAGAATTCGATCCGACTTTCCCGCTTTCTCGTGCGAATACACCAGGCAATATTACTGGCTATATGGGCTTACCGAAAGATCAGCTAGAACCCATCATGACCAATAGTGAAAACATTGTTCGCTTTGGACCAAATGCCTATTCTAAGCCAGCTACAGCCTTGAATATGCTACGTGAAACCATCATGGGACGTGAACTTTTTGACTATGCCTTCAAAGAATATTCTAAGCGTTGGATGTTCAAGCATCCAACACCAGACGACTTTTTCCGCACGATGGAAGACGCGAGTGGTGTCGATTTGGATTGGTTCTGGAAAGGTTGGTTTTACAGCATTGACGCAGTAGATATTTCTATCGATACGGTCAAGTACTACCAAGCAGATTTGGAAAATGATCCAGAAAAGCGTCCATACACGCAGACGATTCGTAATGAAGCGCCAGGTTATGACTTGACGCGCGATCGCAATATGAAGTCAGGGATGAAATTTCCAGCAGTAGAAGATGAAAATCTACAAGACTTTTACTACACCTACAAGCCTTGGGAAACAGCCGATTCTGTGATGAACCTCGAAATTGGCTTGTACGAAGAAACCTTGAGTCGCAAGGAGAAAGAAGAAAAGTATGGCGACAAGCACTTCTACGAGTTGACGTTCACGAATGAAGGTGGTTTGGTCATGCCCATCATTCTAGAATGGACGTACGAAGATGGAACAACAGAAGTAGAAACGATCCCAGTCGAAATCTGGAGAAAGAATGAAAATCAAATCACGAAAGCGTTTTCTAAAGACAAGAAGGTAGAAAGTGTGAAATTGGATCCGTATGGTCAGTTGGCAGATATTGATGATAGTGACAATGCGCCAGAAGTGCCTGAAGAAGCGAGTCGATTCAAAATCTTTAAGGAACATAAATTTCCTGATGTAAAGAATCCGATGCAGCGAGCGGCGAAGCCATAATCTAGCTTTTCTATTTCGAGGTTAAAAAAAGGCAGTTCAGTGGTTTACTGGGCTGCCTTTTT
>CAYLPW010000160.1:0-11599 GCA_964385665.1 uncultured Saprospiraceae bacterium | reverse complement strand
GATGGGGAGGCAATGAATAAAAGAGGCAAGTTAGATTATTGAATAATCGAATTTGCTCATTGTCAATAAGATATGCCTTTGAAGAAGTTAACTAGTTCTACTTAGGAAATGTCTATCGCCTTGTCAAACAACTACTAAATTTTGTCAAATAAAATCACACGAAACAGTATGAAGAAAGTGAAGAATCAGTATGAAATGCGTAACCCATTGGATCAATATCCACAACCGCCATTTCCAAAGCAGCCACAAAATCGACCAGGGTCAGTCAACAAAATGGATCCAGAACCAGATCATGGAGAAGAAAGCTATGTCGGTTTTGGTCGACTAAAAGATAGAAAAGCCCTCATCACAGGTGGTGACTCAGGTATCGGTCGCGCAGCAGCGATTGCGTACGCAAGAGAAGGGGCAGATGTAGCCATCAACTACTTGCCAAGTGAAGAGCAGAATGCACAAGAAGTAGCTAAGTTGATTAAGGCAGAAGGTCGTAAAGCGGTCTTGATTCCAGGCGACATCATCAACGAAGCATTTTGTGTCAAGCTAGTCCAAGATGCGCATGACCAATTAGGTGGACTAGACATACTTGTAAATAATGCAGGTCGCCAAACTTCTCAGCAGAGCATCGACGATGTGACCACAGAGCAGTTCGACAACACCATGAAAGTCAACTTATACGCGATGTTTTGGATTACCAAAGCTGCTATTCCTTTAATGCCAGCAGGTGCAAGCATCATCATTACATCGTCTGTTGTCACCTACATGGCACCAGAGATTCTATTGGATTATTCGATGACAAAAGCGGCACAGATTGCTTTCACAAAAGTGTTGTCCAAGCAGGTCATGAAGAAAGGAATCCGCGTCAATGCCATCGCACCAGGTCCATTTTGGACACCGTTACAACCTTCTGGTGGACAACCTCAGGAGCGCGTACAGGAGTTTGGTTCGCAAACGCCATTTGGTCGTCCTGGACAGCCAGCGGAGATTGCACCAGCTTATGTTCTGTTAGCTAGTCAAGAAGGAAGTTATATGACTGGTGAAGTGGTAGGCGTATCCGGTGGTATGATGCCGACTTAGTTGGAGATATGAGATCGCTTTGCTTCTAGATATGAGATATGAGACACTAATAGTGATCGAATACCTCCCCTCGAAGCTATCAGATTATTTCATAAAAAAGGCACATAGAGATTGAGTTTTCTATGTGCCTTTTCTTTTAAATTTAAGAATTGGAAAAGTCTTATATACAATGACCTGATAGAACAGAGGCTATATCGCTAACATGATCTTATATGACTCATATGTTTCAAAGTATAATTCTCAACATCAGAAAATCAAACCAAACAACCAATCCAAAAACTGCCACATAAAGTAACCAAGAATTACTAAAATAGCGATCAAGACAAGCACTACAATGATAACTGAGCGCGTCGTATTGGCTCGCGGTTTGTCTTTGTCGTAATAGCGACGCAATAGCTCAAAATTTCGACGGTTCGCTTTATAGGCTAGATCGAATAAGTCACCCACAATTGGAATCGCTCCGATTACCGTATCCAATACTAAGTTACCGATCATTTTTAGCAAGACGCCTGCACTCACACCATGTCGTGCCATCGTCACAATGAGCGTTCCAGAAATGGCAAAACTAAAGACATCGCCAGCGGTCGGAATCAAACCAATCAAAAAGTCTGCTCCAAAACGGATGTTGGTCATCGGGATGCGGAACTTGGTATCGAGTAGATCAGAAACGGTATCGACCCACGCCAGTTCGTTCTGTTTTTCTTGTTCTGTGACGGGTTTAGCAATTGCCATAAAGAGACGTTAGACCTACCTAACTGTCATTTGTAGCAGGCAGGTGTTAAACAATAGATGTTAGACTGGTTCAGTGGATGACTGGAAATAGCCAGTTGTACGGAGTAGCCAATCAAATTCTAAAGTAGAACAGCAAAAATGGGGGAGATGTTAGATGAAGGAGAGAGGTGTGACGGCAGAAACGTTATTTATTGAACCGCAAAGTCGCGAAGAGAGGCGCAAAGGTCGCTAAGCCAGTCGGAAAAAAACCAAGAGGTTCGCAATGATGAATCATGGAACCTCTTGTGCTACCGCTACACTTTACTAGTTTGGTGATTTGGAGTAGTGTTTGGGAAAAGATGTGTCACCGAAGCGACTGTATTTATCATTGTAAGTCACCCCGTGAATAACAGACATAAAAAAGAGGAGTAGTACACATCACCGTTTCAAGCTAAAAATTCACAGGGTGACTAGATGAAAAAAGACAAAGCGTATTTTAAAGATGATCGGCTATGCTGTTGACAGTCTATCATCTAGCGTCTATTATCTAATGTCTTCCTTAAGGACGACTATCCATATCTGGCGTAGCTGCTGCTCCCGAAAAACTATAAAAGTCCGTCGCCGCGATGCCAGAAAAACTACGTCCATCAATATTGGCACCATTATTAGCTAAAAAACTAGCGGCGGCATACTGTCCCGACTCAGCAGCTGCCATGACTGGCGTAATGCCCATCATATTTTGTGCGTCTACCGTTGCGCCATTTTGCACCAAAAATTCCATGACGATAGTATCTCCATTCTTAGCAGCGACCAACAAAGCCGTATTGTCCATATAGTCAGTCGCGTCAATGTTTGCGCCGAAAAAGACGAGTGTTTGTACCATTTCGTTGTTGCCTTCTGCGGAAGCTAATACGATCAACGGTTCGCCCAACTCGTTTGCCCAATTGGCATCATCAGTTGGACTTGGACTATTATTTAACAGCAATCCACCAATAGCTTGACGGTTATTTAAGACGGCTACTGTCAGTGGCAGCGTACCATTTGCATTCGCATAACTCGCATCTGCGCCATTCTTCAAAAATAGAGCTACGGCAGGTAGTTTATTCAATTCTACCGCTAAAGAAAGAGGCGTTACCCCATTCGAGCGAGCGTTTAAGTTTGCTCCTTTATTGATAAGTTGTTGCAGCAATCGAAGGTCGTAGTCGTGGAGGAGGGCTAGACTAATCGGCAGTTCTCCCAAATCATTTTTCAATGAGGCTTTGGCACGATACATGACGATCTCTACAATTTCTTTATTTCCTTCTTTTAATGCTAAAGTCAGTGGTGTATCGCCACTTTTATTTTTACGGTTAATGATGGCGTGTTGCTCCACGTAGTTGACGAGTTCGACATTGCCAGTACGAATCGCTAAGGTCAAAATATTCTCGCCGTCTTGGTCATAATCATAGACCATTTGAGGAAACAAATACTTCTTCGCCATATCCAAATCGCCAGAACGAATTCCTTCAAACGCCAATCGAGCGCGGTGGTCTTCTTCTAGTTCGTCGGCATGATCGGCTTCTTCGGCAGTCATGCTCGTCGCTGTTACTTCTAGTGTTTCTTCCGCTACGGTATCTTGTGCAAAAATAGATGTTGTTGCAAATAGGGCAACAGATAGCCAAAGGCAAATTAGGTTGTATTTCATGGTCAAAATCTTTAGTGTAAGTGTATCTTTCCAATGACTATTGAGTCGGGTCGGGAAAGTAACTGACAGTGAATAAAAGATGATAAAGCGCGACCGTTAAAGGCACACTAAGCAAGTAGAGTATTGACCGATGTAGATAAATTTAAAGTGAAATAAAAGAAGTCGCGCAGTAGCGCAAAAAAGGAAAAAATGGTGAGCAGAAATGCTCGTTGTGTAGAGATGTACAATCTATAGAAGAGTGGTATTAGCTGTTGTTTGTATGCTCTTATAAATGCGAAATCGAATGACTTTATTTTACGCTCAAATGAAAAATAATGTTAAGATTTTAGAAAAGAGATGGAAATCAAAAATTGATCAGCACATATTGTATTGATTTATAGCCACTTGCAAAACAAGTCTAATATCTTCAAAAACTACAAATCCCTCAACTCCCGTGTCATTGCTTCCAACTCCAAACGGATCGCTTGTGCATCCTGCAACGACCGACTTTCCAACATCTTAGAGGACAAATCATCGATACCGCTCAAATAGTTTTGCTCAAAGTCAATCGCCGTTTTTAACTCCTCGAAGGACACAATATCTTCTTCATTCTTCTCGCGCAATTGCTTCAACCGCTCTTGCTTGTCGGCAATGGTTTCGCTCAATCTTAGGTTGTGGAGAAGGGCATGGAGCTTTTCAATACACGTTTCATAGAACTCTATTTTCGTATAGCGCAAGGCCAACTCTTGCTGATAGTCTTTAATGAGGCGTTCACTTTCTGATCGCATTGTAGGATTGATCGTATCTGCTTGTAGTAGCTGCTGTTCTAGCGCGTGAATACTACTTTCGATTTCTGTTTTTTCTAATTGTACGCGCTCTAGCTCTGCCTGACAGTGCTTCAATTTGGTAGTGATGTGGGGTTCAATAGAATTAGCTTTCGCACTGCGCTTTTGGCGTTCCAATAAAAATTGGCGGACAAAATAGAAGACCGTTCCTAAAAAAAGAAACAAGACAAAGAACCGAAGCAGAAAAGGCGCACGCACTAAAAAAAAGGCAGCGATCAGCAACAAGATGATATAAAGGAAAAAATTGTTGGGTAATTTCATAAACCGATAGTCGTACACGCTTTTTACCTACCTAAATAAGTAGGGTAAGTATGAAGATAAGCATAATGTACATTTTTTTTAAAATTCTTTAAACCATCTTTTAAAGATGCTGTTCAAGGGCTGTATATCATGACAAAGTCATCTACCCTTCACCAAAAGGACTAATGTTTTTTGTTTGTTTATAGTTTATGCGGGCGCACTTCTCCAGTGTGCCTTTTTTTTGTCTGCTAGTGAAATTTAGGGGTACTAACTAGTTGTTTTTGAAACATATTAGGCATATAAGTTCATATTGGCTGTATCATCAACTAAACAAGAATTTCTTCTCAATAGGATAAATAGCATAGATTGTTTCATAGAACTGAAAGCTGTATAATTTTTGGCTCAAGACCTATACGCACTCTACTTGTAATATGGCTGCAAGTCAAATAATTATGTGTTCTATGTGCCTATGTGTTTCCAATTTCATCTAGTACTCATCGCACAGAAATTGAATATTCTTAGCCAGTCTATTTCAGCACCCTTAAATAATCCACCCCTCTAGCCATCATCGCTAACCAAATCGGAACAAACGCCAGATGAAACTGCTGCGGCAGAAACCAACCAATTGCCAGCAAAGCAGCTCCCATCACAATCGCCAACAACGCCAGCCATCTTCGCTTTTTCAAGATCAAAAAGACTAGAAATAACGGATTCGCCCACAATACATTCAGATTTTTAGTAGTCGTCCAATGATCGGTTCCAAACCACATGAACACCATGATGATGCCCAATACGCTTAGAACGGAGAAGAAAATGGTGTCAAAAATACGTTTCGCTTTGGGTGTTCCTTTAAAGAGGAGGAGTAGGCTAAGGAGGAGCAACAAAATAGTCACAACTATTGGCGTCAGCCAGGAGGAAGAGTCCTCTGGTAAGGTAACGTTATTTATCGGCTTGGATGCGCTGAGTAGTTCACTGCCATCATTACGCGCAAATTGCGTCAAATTACGAGATAAGTAGTCGGGCAAAAACATCTGTTCCCGCATATTGGCTACTTGGTCAGTTGGATACCCCAAAATCAAACTAAACCCAAAATTGATCCAGGAATGGTCGCCCACATACAGTGCCAACATCTGACGAAACGTATAGTCTTCCACTTCTGCTTCTGTATACACGAAACCCTCCACTTCTTTTTCAAAAATATCTCGAATTCGGGTCGCACAGTTGTCATAGAAAAAGTCATACAGGTATTCTCGGTTTTCAGGTTGCGCATTGAAGACCAAAAAATCGAGTACCGCTTGCTGCTCAGTAGGAGAGAGCTGCAACACTTGTTCTTCCAATAGTCGTTGTTCGTAGTTGTAGGCGCGAAATGTTCGCTCCATCGAATGCACGGCTAGCTGATAATTCAATTTGCCTTGCATGAATTTCCCATAGAAGTTGGGCGTATCGAAGTCGAATGTGCCATAATTGAAAGCGAGATCAGTACGAAATTTGTAGTCAATTACCCGAATGATACTATGTCCAAACTGAGAGTATAAATCTTGACCAGGTGAAGCAGTGATTAAGCTAATCTGTACGCTATCTGAAAAGCGCAGCGAGGACTGAGCAGTCAAGGTAAAAAGCCCGAAAAGTACAAAGAAAAGGCAGCTAAAAAAGATTCTTTTCATAAAAGACGTTGATGAATCGCCTGCAAGATAGCGGTTTTATCGTTCGCGTAAGTAATCAGACCAGAAACTGCAATACCATGTACACCTGTTTGCACAATCGCCTCAATATCATCTAACTGAATACCTCCAATAGCAACGATAGGGATAGAAACGTCATGTTTTTTACACTGCTCAATGATGCGACGATAGCCTTCCACACCTAGAACTGGACTCAGTTTTTTCTTTGTTTTTGTGAACCGAAACGGTCCTAGACCGATATAATCCACCACTCCTTCATCCGCATATTTTTTGACTTCTTCCCATGTGTTCGCTGTGCCGCCAATAACAAAGTCATCGCCCAATAAAGTACGCGCCTCCGAAGTCGGCAGATCGTTTTGCCCCAAATGCACCCCGTCCGCAGCAATAGCCTTTGCGATTTCAGGATAATCATTCAAAAGGAAGGTAGCTTGATAAGCATCACATAATTGGCGCACCTCTTTCCCGATGCTATAAATAACTGCTTCATCTTTATCCTTCAACCTTAGTTGTACCCAACGTACGCCCGCTTCCAGAACCTTTTCTATCAATTCTAGTTGAGTGTGCAGGGCAGTCGCTGCACCGATGTATTGTAGCTGCGCTATTCTTCTTTTCATCTTCAAATTTAATCTCTTTTCGTCTAATTTTCACCTTAATTATTCTAATCTGGAAATACCTACTTATTCAAAATAATACACTGAAAATAATCTGATTTTAAAATAACGTTCGGGCGTTGTAACTATTTGTAAATCAAAGTAATATGATGTTTTATTCTATCTAAAAAGTTTACTTACAGTTAACGTGATGATAGCATTATACCTTACTACAAATCTTACTTTTGCGACAAATTTTACTAAAATAGTATAGTATGAGAAATTTTACCTATTTGATGTGCACGGCAATTTTTTGCTTGTTTGCACTCACTTCTTCCTTTGCACAGGGGGTGACGACCTCTTCCATATTTGGTCAAGTGACCGACCAAGATGGAACAGAACTAATCGGTGCCAACGTGACTGCTCTACACGTTCCTTCTGGAACATTGTATGGCAACTCCACGGATGCTTCTGGATTTTATCGAATTCCGAATATGCGAGTAGGAGGACCCTACACGATCACTGTCAGTTACACTGGTTTTGAAACATTTACGAAAGAGGGATTATCGCTTTCTCTAGGTCAAAGCTTCAACCTTAGCCCTACTTTGGGGGAGAGTGGAGTGACGCTAGGTGAAGTAGTGGTCACTGCTAAGAATGACATCTTCGACGGTGGTCGAACTGGTCAAGAAACAGTCATCGATGCAGATGACATCAACAACAAACTACCGACAATCTCTCGTTCTATCGCGGATTTTGCGAGAGCGAACCCATTGGTCAGTGTAGATGAAGGTGGTGATGGTTTTGAGCTGAACATCGCTGGACAGAATGAACGCTACAACGCCATCTACATTGATGGAACAGTCAACAATGACGTTTTTGGTTTGGCAGGTTCAGGTACAGATGGTGGACAAACGGGTGCAGGACCGATTTCGATTGATGCGATTGATCAGATTCAGGTTTCTGTTGCGCCTTACGATGTTCGTTTAAGTGGATTTGCAGGTGGTGCTATCAATGCAGTGACTCGATCTGGTACGAACGAGTTTCAAGGTTCTGCTTATTACTTCTTACGAAATGAGCAGTTGGCAGGCTTGACACCTGATGTAGATTTAGATGATGAAGATCGTACGCGTTTGAACGACTTTAGCGCACAGACGTATGGTTTCCGTTTAGGTGGACCGATCATCAAAAATAAATTATTCTTCTTCGTCAATGCAGAATTGCAGCGCGATGAAATTCCTGAGCCGTTTCCATTTGAAGGGTACAACGGAGATGCTTCATTAGCTCAAATCAATGCGATTGAAGGCAAATTGAATGAATTTGGCTACGATCCTGGTACATTTACGGACAATGCAACGACTTTAGATAAAAACTTCCTTTTGATGAAGTTGGACTGGAACATTAACCCAAACAATAAATTTTCGGTACGTTATTTTGTCAATGACATCGAAAACCTAGAGGCAAGAAACTCTAGTCCGAACAGTGTTAACTTTGAGAATGGTTCAGAATTCTTCGCTTCTACTACGCACAATGGTTCTATTGAGTTAAACAGTATTTTCGGCACAAAATACTCGAACAGTTTGAAAGCTGGTTTCAAAATCGTACGCGATGATCGTGACGTATTTGGTGCAGACTTCCCAAATGTTCGTATTGAAGATGGGGGTGGTCGTATCGAATTTGGTGGAGAGCGTTTTTCTTCTGCCAACTTGTTGAACCAAGATGTTTTCACACTAACGAATGACTTCCAAATTTTTTCTGGAAGACACAACATTACCATTGGAACACAGAACGAATTCTTTAGCGTTGGTAACTTATTTATCCGCGAAAACTTCGGGGCGTATCAGTATAGAGGTTTTACAGATGACAATGGCAACTTCGTAACAGGTATCGATCAGTTTTTGAACGATTTGCCTGCTTCTCAGTACGACAGAAGTTTCTCACAAGTCGATAATATCGCAGGGGACGAGTCGGCAGCGATTGCTGATTTTTCTGGCTTCCAATTAGGCTTCTACATTCAAGATGAATATCAAGCAACAGATAGATTGCGTTTGACAGGTGGTTTGCGTTTGGACATTCCAGTATTCCCAGATGATGTGCCTGCGAACGATCAGTTTAATAACGAGACCATTCCATTGTTGGAAGCGCAAGGTTATGATTTGAAAGGTGCACGCACCGGACAGTTTATCGACCAGCAGTTCTTGTTCTCGCCAAGACTTGGATTCAACTTGGACGTGACAGGTGACCGCAGCACTCAATTGCGTGGTGGTATCGGTATCTTTACCAGCCGTCAGCCATTAGTTTGGTTTGGTGGAGCCTACAACAACTACGGTTTCAATGTCGGTGGAACGCGTTTGAGAGACGAGGTGGTATTCAATCCTGACCCACAGAATCAGCCAATCGGTTTAGATGACAACGGCAACCCACTCACACAAGTAGATTTGAACGATCTTTCTCCTAGTGGACAGATTGATTTATTTGCATCGGACATCAAATTACCTCAAGTCATGAGAGCAAACATCGCTGTCGATCAAAAACTACCTTTGGGCTTGATTGGTACAGCTGAGTTCTTGTACACAGATTTTATCAACAACATTTTCTACGAATCATTGAACCTACGTCAATCGACGGAAAACCTAACAGGTACAGGTGATGATCGTCCTATTTTCAATGTATTTGACGAAGTAGATGATACCTATACTGGAATCTTCCTAGCTAGTAATACGAGCGAAGGAAATGCTTACAATGTAGCGTTCTCTTTGACGAAGCCAGAAGTGAATGGGTTCAGTGGAACTGTTTCTTATTCTTATGGTGATGCCTTCTCTTTGAACGATGCAACAAGCTCTCAGAACAATTCCCAGTGGAGAGGTTACCGAAACGTAGCTGGACGTAACTTTGAGCGCGATGCACAGCGTTCTGCTTTTTCTCCGGGACACCGTGTTTTCGCTAACTTGAGCTACCGTGCAGAATATGCTGACTTCGGTGCAACGCAGATTAGTATCGCTTATAACGGTCAGTCTGGTCGTCCTTACACCTACACGATTGATGAAAATGGATTCGGCGGTATGGTAAATGATGGTGCTTTCAACGATGGCAACCCATTCTATATTCCAACAGATGCGAATGACATCATTCTACAGGAAACAACAGTGAATGGTAAGACTTTCTCTGTCGAGGAGCAGTACCAAATCTTGAATGACTACATCGAGAATGACGATTTCTTGAGTGAAAATAGAGGTGGATATGCAGAGACGAATACAGGTCGCGCACCGTTCACGAATATCATCGACTTGAAGTTGATTCAAGAGTTTACAGTAGAAACAGCTAAAGGAAAAGAGAATACGCTACAGTTGACTTTCGATGTGTTTAACTTTACCAATTTATTGGGTAATGCCTTCGGTGAAAATTGGGGACAGCGTTTCTTCAATGGTAGTTTCGGTAACGTGACTTTGGTTCGCTTTAGAGATTTTGAAGAAGGTACGAACAATCCGATCTATACCGTCGACAACCGTATCTTGGAAGGTTTAGCACCAGAAGACAATCGTCTGATTGATACTGGTCGTTTGAATTCTTCTAGATGGCAGGCGCAGGTGGGTGTTCGTTATATTTTTAACTAGAAAAACATGATAAATAGTTAGTGTCTAGCGAAGACCTAGATACAACGCGATCGTCGCAGCTTATGTAGCTTCGGCGATCGCGTTTTTTATTGGGGAAAATTTAGATGTCGGAGGGTCGGCTCAACTACTTAAAGTATCGATTATGAGAGAGATAGGTGAATTTCGATTGCCCCCAATAGATCGCAGGAAAGTAATAAACCCTCGATACGAGATGCTTAATTTATTATATATCAGTGGTGATAAGCATATATTTCATCTATGCTGCAAGCTGAGATGATCGTGGATTTTTAAGTGTGATCGACACATATTAAATCAGGGATACCTATGAAATCTTTCGTGTTTTTGCTTAGCAGAATTAGTCCGTGAACCAAAGCGGTTGCCGCAATAATTGCATCTGGTAGTTTCATACGCTTCAAACGACGAATCTGTATTGTTTTGTCAATGACTTCTTCAGTAAGGTGATAGATAACAGCCTCATTCACAAAGCTATTAACTTTCTCTCGCTCTCCCTCGGTTGGAGGATTCCATCCTAACAGCTCAAGTTTGGCAATAATAGAAATTTTTGCAGAAGTTTTAAGTGCTTCTTATATATGCGCTGACTGGCTTGTAGCTATACTTCCGTTTATTACATAGATCACAATATTAGTGTCTAAAAGATATCTCGATCCCATTCTGCTCTGCTTTTCACCAAATAATTGTCAAAAGAAGCTATATCTAAATTAGGAAGCACACCTAGATGTTTGGATAAAGGAGCTTTCGCACCCTGATTAGTTGTACTTGAAGTACTCATAATACTCACTCCCATTCTTTTGAAAAGTGGCAATAAAACATCTAAATCACTCGATCTTTCCAGCTTCAATGTTACTTGCATACTTTATAGTTTTAGAAAAAAACAAACTGTGATTATTCTTAGTTCAAAGATACTTTGATCAGCCCGATCTTCCTCAATTTGCAAAGAAGAAAGGATAGTCTCGGTCTTCCTTATTAGGATTGTCGAAGGTTGCACCTTCGATATGATCTGCTGAATTTATTGTATATCAGTAAGGATAAGCATATATTTCATCTACGCTGCAAGTTTGGACGATTGTGGTATGTTCAGGACAATCGGGATACTTCTAAAAACTTATAGGACAAACGCATTAAAAATATGTAACGTAAAATATTGCGTGGAACAAGTGTAGAACAA
>CAYLPW010000159.1:0-11681 GCA_964385665.1 uncultured Saprospiraceae bacterium | reverse complement strand
TTAGTATTTTATTAATCCAATATGCCACTCAAATATATGCTTTGCCACTCTTTTGTTGTCCAATGCCATCCCAAAAGCTTTCAGAATCCTCACTCAAAATTTGAACAGTTATTATTTCACAGTTCTATAAAGGGGATACCGATAGCTTTTTTCCCTATCTATCGAGTAGTGTTCAGACCGTAAATACACTAGCGATGAAGCAGGGAGTCTAGCTGTTGCTGTCGCTGATTGGACTGTTTAAATCGATCCATCGGGCGTACTTCGCTATCCGATTTACAGTACGACTTGAGCAATTGCATCTCCTCACTCCAGATCATTCCATCAAAAAAAGCTGTGCCTTTAAAATCACGTACCTTGTACAAAGATGATTTGCCATAGCAAGTTCCCAAATACACATAGCGTAAGCCATTGTCTTTTGCCCAATGAATACTACGCCACATCAGCCATTTCCCAATAGGAAAGTCGTTCATTAACTCCGTATCAAAAAACGCATACCAATAATGAAAGGAATCCCCTTCGATAACTGCCAGCACATACCCGACGGTTCGACTTCTGGAGGTAAAATGAAGTAGATGACTTGCACTTTCTCGGTTAAGAATGTATTGAAACCGCGCGGCATCCATCGCGTCATTCGAGAAACGTTCTTTGGCGTAGGAGAGGCAAAAGTTAAGAAATTCAGGATTTTCTATGTCCATTTCCAGTTTAGGAACTGCTGTCACCTGAATATCCAACTCCGCCACTTTCCGATCGACACGCCGATTCTCTGAAGTGTCGTCAAATTGTGTCGTATCTACTCGTAAGCTTCTTGCCAAATAGTAGGTTTCATCCTTTAGGCTTGGATCGCTGGAGTAGGGAAGAAAGCCTTTGGCGTAAATAGCTGGTAGCTCCTCATTCGATTCTTTAACACAATAAACGGCGTAGTTGAAGGTATAGGTGGAGTAGTCGTTGTTGCTTTCGGAGAAAAATAGCTTCATATGAATATCGAATTACGTATTACGTCCTGTTCAGCAAGGTACTTGATGATGGAGAAGAAGTTGTAGTCTATACGGATGTATAATTTCAGCGCATTAACTAATTACGAGCCTAGTTTTTGTTAAGGCAAGTTACATACTCAACTACAATCGCTTATATCTAATGCCTGTTCTTTTGATGGATAATGATGAGTTGAACTGAGCTTCGTACTGCTTGCCACATAAGTCGTCATTCCATCTTACTTTTCATTCATAAACGCACTCCCTTTCTCCAGTTCTTCATAAAACGACTCAATAAAGGCATATACTTCTGCCCGATGAGCACCGTTTAAAAGTTTATATTTTTTACAATACTGCAACAGCTCCTCTTTTTTACTCAAAAGTAGATCAATCGTCTCTTGTGAGGGTTTCGTCAAGCCCATATAGTAACGGTCTTGTAAGCTTTCAATGGGAAAATCGGGATTCGGAATACCATAAATTGGATTGACCAAGCCCGACATGTCGAAGTCATAAGGAACGGCAATCACTGTGCCTGTTTGATCTTTTTGAATGAATTTTAGATTGCGTTGTGTCTCGATGTTCCAGTCCGTATTCCCGACCATGTATTGGTAGCAGGCTGCTAATTCGACATTCAAAGGTTCGACTTGTTGCCATTTTAAACCAAAGGTATCTAGTACCTCGCCGTCTAAGCGATACGCAAGGTTTCTATCTTCTTCGATCAGGACACCGTATCGTTTGATTTTATATTGTTTCTTGCCAGTGTTGATGTAGGTGATCTTGACAACCTGATGTCGAAAACTTTCTGGCGTCAATAACGCGTACAAATCATAAGCCAAAGCTTCCCGTAATACCGTATTATCTGACAGTGAATTGTCTAAGCAGTGTGTGACTAACTTTAAGTCGTCGAATGAATACAGCCCTTTCGTAATTAGGTCTTTTTTAGAAAATTCCAATTTGATCGGTGGAAATTCACAAATGCGTCGGCGATAGCGTCCTCTAGTTCTCAGTTTAATGTCCCAAACTTCAGGTTCTTTGCCTTCCACCACCATCTTCGCATCCCAGTAGTCAGCTTTGTATTTATTGAGAATAATAGAGTCGAAATTAGCTTCAATAGTCAAGTCTAGCACATCATCGTTAGAAAGGTGATCGAAGAGACTCGCTTTTTCTTGTGCTTGAGTCGACCAAGCTACTGCAGAAAAAAGTAGGAAACAAAAGAATCGTATGTGCATAGGTGAGTAGAATTTGAGTCAGGAAGCATATTGAAAATAACTACATTAGTAAAGATAAACAACTCGTGTACTTCCACAAAACTCATTGTACTAAGAGCAGTTGAACACCGACCAAATGGAAAGTATAAAGACCTCATAGTAATCAGAAATCGGTAAAAATAGCAGATTATAACCAGCTCAGCCTGACAAAAAGGCGGATAATTTGATGAAAATGTGTTGGTATCGTATATGCTGTAGAAAACGTGAAATAATTAAATGGATCTGTTTCCGTTTTTCTACAATTCCAACGTACTTGTAAAGTGGGAATTGTAGAGAAATAGTCCTGATAGCTATCGGGATCAAAAGGTCAATTTACTATTGAACTCAAACCAGAACGGAAGCGTTTCTAAATCTTCCGTAACTTTGCACGCCCAAAGACCAGATAAAATACCGTTCTGACTAACCGCATCTAAAAGATATAGCTAGATATGTTTAAGGCAATAAAAAGATTATTTGGTACAAAATATGATCGCGACGTCGCAGCATATGAACCAGTAGTGGATGAAATTAATGAGCATTTCGAGTCCTATAGCAATTTGAGTAATGACGAATTGCGCAACAAAACTGTTGAGTTTCGGGAACGCATTGCTGAATACCTAACAGAGGTCGATCAGCAAATTGCGGACGCCAAGCAGGAAGCGACTAACGAACCAGATATTTTGGTCAAAGAGCAAATCTTTGGCGAAGTAGATGAGTTGGTCAAAGAACGAGATAAGTATTTGGAGGAGATTCTAAAAGATATTTTGCCAGAAGCCTTCGCTGTCGTGAAAGAAACGGCGCGTCGGTTCTCGGAAAATGAGACCTTGGAGCTGACGGCGACTGACTTTGATCGGGAGCTAGCAGGTGACTTGAAAAAAAGCTACGTTACGATAGATGGCGACAAAGCAATTTGGAAGAACTCTTGGGTCGCTGCAGGTGGTGACATCGTTTGGAACATGATTCACTACGATGTGCAGCTCATCGGTGGTATGGTGCTCCACGATGGTAAGATTGCGGAGATGCAGACTGGAGAGGGAAAAACGCTTGTTGCGACTTTGCCAGCTTACTTGAATGGATTATCTGGACAAGGCGTACACATTATTACCGTCAATAACTATTTGGCACGTCGAGACTGTGAATGGATTGGACCCATTCTAGAGTTTTTATTGCTTACCATAGACTGTATCGATAAATACAAACCACACACGAAAGAGCGCATCGCTGCCTATGCCTGCGATGTGACGTATGGGACGAACAACGAATTTGGGTTCGACTACCTACGTGACAACATGGTGACTTCCTTGGATGATATGGTGCAAGGCAAGCATCACTTTGCCATGATTGATGAGGTCGATTCTGTATTGGTCGATGATGCTCGAACGCCGTTGATTATCTCTGGTCCAGTTCCAAAAGGGACAGAAGATCAGGAATATGAAGCCTTGAAACCACTCGTCGAAAAACTATTGCAAGCACAGCAAAAGCAAGCGACTCAATATCTTTCTGAAGCAAAACGCTTGTTTAAAGAAGGCGATACTGGTCATGATGAAGATGGGGCTGGTATGGCATTGTTGCGGGCGTATCGTTCGCTACCGAAATACCGTCCACTCATTAAATTTTTGAGTGAAGAGGGCGTGAAAGTCACCTTACAGAAAGCGGAAAACTTCTACATGCAGGAGCAATCCAAAAATATGCACATCGTTGATGCACCGCTTTTATTTACCATCGATGAGAAGAATAGAAACGTCGAACTGACCGATCAAGGAGCGGAATACCTATCTAAATATGTAGAAGACGCCAACTTCTTCATTATGCCAGATATGGCAACGCGGATGTACGAGATTGATCTGGATGAAGAAATGAGCGAGTCGGAGAAAGAAGAATCGAAAACTGTTTTGGCGCAAGATTTTTCCGTGAAAGCACGTCGTCTGCACGCCATGAGTCAGTTGCTGAAAGCGTATACGCTTTTCGCAAAAGATGAAGAGTATGTCGTCATGGATGGGCAAGTCAAAATTGTCGATGAGCAGACAGGGCGGATGATGGAAGGACGTCGCTATTCGGATGGACTGCACCAAGCACTGGAAGCGAAAGAAAATGTCAAAATTGGAGACATCACGCAGACCTACGCGACGGTTACTTTGCAAAACTATTTCCGGATGTACCACAAACTAGCTGGTATGACTGGTACAGCAGAGACGGAAGCTGGCGAGTTGTGGGAAATCTACAAATTGGATGTAGTCGTCATTCCAACGAATCGCCCCATCGTGCGAGACGACCGCGAAGATTTAGTCTTCAAAACAGAACGGGAGAAGTTTAATGCCGTCATCGACGAAATAGATCGCCTGACCGCTGCTGGTCGTCCAGTTCTAGTGGGTACAACGACGGTCGAAGTCTCCGAGAAGTTGAGCCGAATGCTCGATATGAAGGGCATTTCCCACAACGTTTTGAACGCCAAACAACACCAACGCGAAGCCGAAATCGTAGCGGAAGCAGGGAGACCAGGCAAAGTGACCATCGCGACAAACATGGCAGGTCGAGGTACGGATATAAAGATCAGCGATGAAGTAAAAAAGGCTGGCGGATTAGCCATTATTGGTACAGAACGTCACGATTCTCGACGGGTCGATAGACAGTTGCGCGGTCGGGCAGGTCGTCAAGGAGATCCAGGTTCTTCGCAGTTCTATGTGTCGTTGGAAGATAATCTGATGCGTTTGTTCCAGTCGGAGCGAATTGCGAAGATGATGGATAAAATGGGACACAAAGATGGTGAAGTTATCCAGCACTCTATGGTGACGAAATCTATCGAACGTGCCCAGAAGAAAGTGGAAGAAAACAACTTCGGTATTCGGAAGCGACTCTTGGAGTACGATGATGTGATGAATATCCAGCGAGAGGCGATCTACAAGAAGCGAAAGAACACCTTATCAGGAGAGCGTTTTGCGGTCGATTTGAACAATATGTTTGATTCGGTCATCCGAAATATTGTCGTCGATCACCGCATTGATGGAGATTTTGAAAGCTTCCGAAAAGATTCGATTGCGACGTTGGGGGTCGACCCAAAAATGGACGCGATTGATTTTGAGAATAATCCAGAAGAGGAAGTCATCAAGCGATTCGAGGAGCAAGTGGAAGAGCGGTATCATCGGAAAAATGGCGACATCATGAGCGTATTGCTGCCGATGATTAAAGACGTGAAAGAACGCGACGGTGAGCGTTACAAGCGGATCATTGTACCATTCACCGATGGAAGTACGAATCCATTGATGATTACTGCCAATATTGATGATGCTTTGGAGTCAGAAGGACAATCCATCAAAGGAGACATCGAAAAAACAGTTGCCTTAGCCATTTCTGATAATGAATGGAAAGAGCATCTACGTGCCATGGATGAACTGAAAGAAGCGTCGCAAGCGGCCTCTTTTGAGCAAAAAGATCCGTTGGTGGTCTACAAAATGGAAGCGTACAAACTCTTCGAGGACTTAGTCTATGAAACGAATAGTAAAGTGACTTCTTACTTATTGCAAGGTACATTGGCAATCAAACCACAAGAGCAATCGCTTCAGCAAGCACGCGCACCAAAACGTAGCAATACTAGCAGAATGCGTACCAACAGAACGGGTGCAGATACGGCTGAACGGGTAGCGGCTCGCGCGGCGGCAGAGGGAGTAAGTCGCCGTCAAAAACAAGAGACCATCAAGCGGACGGAGCGGAAAGTAGGGCGGAATGACTTGTGTCCGTGTGGTAGTGGGAAAAAGTATAAGCATTGTCATGGGCGTGGGTAATGTCCCGATTGGTAAGCCTAAAAGGATTCTGATAGCTATCGGAAAGCGTTATGTGTGGATTGGCATAGAATAGGCTTACCAATCCCTGCCTTACTTCGACTAACAAATTTTGTTGTGGTCAGGCGTGGCTCGTGCCTCACGCTTAGCTAATTTCCTCGTACGAGGGGAGAAGTCGCTAAGTCTTTGTTGTGAATGAAATCAATTCCACCACCTAGTCCAATCCCGAATGGAATACTGTCTAGCTGACTGATGGAAGTACAAGCATGGAGAAGCAAAAATAGGACAGCTATACATCTCATTCTTCAGGTGCAGCAGGTAAAATCTCTTTCTCGCTCTTGACTAGTTGATCTCTCTGATTCTGTAGTGCTGCTATCACCCGGTCAAAATGAGCCAATACATTCTCGAAGTAAGTAGACCGAGCAAAGGTACTGGCTTGATCGATTTGTAATTCACCCGCTTTGAGCAAGACAAGTAGCTCATCCAAATGTAGCATTTTCATGGTGGGAGTCAATTGATGCAATACATTGGCATAGGTAGTTTTATTTCGACTATCCACACTACTCCGTAAATTAACATGTGCTTGTTCCCAATCGGCAGTTAGTATGGAAAGATAATGAATCAAATCGGCAGTGTCATCTCCAAACAGGTCGAACAGCCAAGATAAACTGACGATTGGTTGATTAGGAGTTGTGGTAGCCAATGGATGAAACTGTTGTAGCGTACGTAGCAAGTGTTCAGGAATGAATGGTTTTAGCACATATTGATGAATACCTACTTCATCGAGTTGCTCTTTTTTATCTATTTCAGTCGAAGCAGACATAGCAACAATAGGTAAGGTTCGAAAGCGATCATCTGTCAATGCGCGGATGTGTCGAGCCGCTGTTATGCCATCCATAATTGGCATGTTTAAGTCCATCAATACGACATCGTACGTTTTTTGCTGCACTTTTTCGACCGCTTCCACACCGTTAAGCGCACAGTCGTATGGAAGCTTCCATTTGTCAAAAAAGCGACAAGCGATCAGCGTATTGCTTGGATTGTCCTCAACTAATAAAATGCGCATATTGGACAGGTCGATAACAGATGATGCAGCATTGCTGTCTACAGTATCGACGGTAGACTGTTGCGTACTTTCTTGTAGGTTGAGTAGGAAGTGAAAGGTAGATCCTTTTCCTATTTCACTGTCCAGCTGAATTTCCGAATCGTGTAATTCAACGAGTCTTTTGGTGATGGATAAGCCTAAACCCGTGCCACCATACTGTGAAGTAATAGAAGTATCCGCCTGCTGAAAACTATCGAAAATATGAACACGCTGCTCTGGCGTGATGCCAATGCCTGTGTCTGAAACGGAGAAATGCAGATGCAATTGATCTTGCTGACGTTGCAATAGTTGAACGCTTATCTTTATTTGCCCATCGTGTGTAAATTTAATAGCGTTGCTGACTAGGTTGTTGACAATCTGGATAATTCTAATCTTATCACCTAACACAAACTCTGGAATGGATTCGTCAAAGTCTAACTCTAGGGTGACTCGATGATTGTTGACTTTAGGATAAAAACTACCTAATATGTAGCGCAGCGTCTTCCGAAAATTGAAGGTAACTGGATGCAGCACCATTTTCTCCTGTTCTAATTTGCTAAAGTCCAATATATCGTTGATGAGTTCCAGTAGGTTGTTGGACGAGAATTGGAGCGTCTTGAGCAGTTCCACTTGTTCAGAATTGACTGCGTTAGACATCAGTAAGTCCGATACACCTGTGATGGCATTGATCGGCGTTCTGATTTCGTGGCTTACCTTGGAGATAAAACGCGTTTTGGCATCCGACATCTCTTCTGCCATTTTCTTGGCTTTTAGTAATTCTTGCTCATACTTTTTTCGTTCGGGAAAGTTAAAAATGAAGATTTCGGTGAAAAGCTGTTCGCCTTCCTCATTATTATGTTGTTTGGAATTCACGAAAACGTCTATGCGTTCGCGATTCTTAGTCAATAACGTATAACTGATTTCCTGACTGTAACCTTGTAGACTGTCTAAAGCAGCTTGATGGGTTTCATAGTATACTTTATTTCCGATAGTCAACAAATCTTGAAACGTCTTCTGACCGACTACCTCTCCTACATTGTAATCTAACCAATTTAGCAGCGTACTATTGACGTTGACAATCTTTCGATTGGGTGCGGTCAATAGATACCCAAACGAGACTTCTTCATAGGGATGTGACTGATGGATCGTTGCCCACTGTCGCTGTATGGTTTCGGCATCAGTGCTAGGTCGCATATGCAAATGTCGTTGATTAGATGATGAATGCATATTGGTCTATTGATTTGGCAGTAGTCAGTGTTCGATAAATTCTCGATAAATGTAGAACGACGACTTTATTTAGCTCTGTTCTACATTAAGACGCTTAGTTTTTACTTTATCTGTTGATTCTGGAAACGATACGAATTCAAAACCTATAAGCTATACCAACATCTGATGTCTGAAAATCGGTAACCAAATGACTTTTGTCTAACCTCATCACTGTATTCTTTAATATATGGTATTCAGTCACTGATTGTCAATTTCCCCCTATAGTCATACTGTGGAATTTGGCATACTTTACAAGCGATTCAAATAGTCCATGATAGCAGCATTTGTAGCTTTTGGAACACTTAGGTGAGGTAAATGCCCTGTCGCATCCAATAGCGTAAACTCACTTCCTTCAATGTGTTCGTGCACATATTGACCTACTTCTATGGGAGCGATGATGTCTTCTTTCGTTTGAATAATCAGGGTCGGGATGTCTACAGCAGATAAATCTTTTCGATTATCAGAAAGAAAAGTGACTCGCGCAAAATTTTTAGCCACTTCTGGGTTCATTTGACAAAAACTAGCCACCAATTCATTTCCCAGTTCCTCCCGATCTGCATTCCCCATAATAGCAGGTGCCGTTTCGCTAGACCAGCCCAAATAATTTCGCTCCAAAGACGATAACAACTCCTCGATGTCTTCTTGCTCGAATCCGCCATAGTAACCTTCATCGTTCAGATAGCGAGGAGAAGGACCTAGTAAAATCAACGACTTGAACAGCCCTGGGCGTTGCTGATGTGCTAGTATGCCAATAACAGCACTTACCGAATGACCAATAAAAATTACGTTTTCAACTTTCAATGTTGCACAAACGCTCACCACATCTTTTGCATACGCCTCTAAGGTGGCATATTTTTCTGCCTGATAAAAGGAGACATTATTGGAAGCAGTACCTGCATGGTCAAACTGAATGACCTGATAATCTGGCATCAAGTGAGGTGTCAAGTGCCGCCACACACTTCGATTGCAACCAAAACCATGCAGCAACAGTACGGGTTGACTGCCCTGACCAGTAATCGTCACATTGAGTTTTTTTAGAATATTCATATCGGGTAAACACCTTTATTTTACTGATGTTTCATGATGTGTTCTGATAATCAGGAGGATAAACAACTATTAGACTTAATGCACCCAATCCTAGTAAATATATCACAATAAAAGAAGATCAATCACATCAGACAAATTCTCATGCTTGATTGTGAATAATAATCACCAACGTTAGTCGTCTACTCCAATACCAATTTGAAAAGTACAAGTTCATACTTAGTAGTATGAGAAAGTTGACCTTCCTGTTTTTAACACATGACTGCGCTAACGTTAGCATTCAGTTAAAGCGGCTAACCTAAAAGGGGTATTTTGTACCTTTGCAACGTTTTTAGGAAAATATCCGTAAAATAGTGTTATTCGGTTGTTTAGGAATCAGAACATTCGGCTTTCAGCTTTTTCATAGAGCAACTGATGAATAAACAACAACCCAGTGAAAAGATGACTGTGTTTAGATGATTTAAAACAATCAACGGTATAAAGAAAATTAAGCCGTTGCTTAGATAAATAGTCTAACGCTTAACCAAACAGGCATCTTGCAATTTGAAGACTATGAAAAAACTTTTGTTGCTACTTACTTTAAGCAGTGTTAGTTGGATGGCGATAGCCACCGACAGTCCTGTTTTCAACGAACAAGACATCATTGCACGCATCAAAACCATGAAAGATGGCGCAGTTGATGCTCGCTACACCAGTGTTGTTCGTTCCTATCTAAAAAAGTACTTGGAATATCAGCGTTCGGGTTCAGAAACGATGTTAGGGCGTTCTGCGCTTTACTTCCCAATGTTTGAAAAAGAATTAGCTGATAAGAATATTCCTGATGACTTAAAATACTTAACGATTGTAGAATCTGCACTGTTGCCAAAAGCGGTATCGCACGCTGGCGCAGTTGGGCTGTGGCAATTCATGCCTTTGACGGCAAAAGACATGGGATTAGCAAACAATTCTGCTGTAGACGAGCGAAAAGATCCGTTTAAATCCACTCAGGCAGCGGCACGCTATTTGAAAATGCAGTATAACCGTTTTGGAAGCTGGGAGTTGGCGTTGGCGGCTTACAATGGTGGTTCTGGTACGGTGAGTCGTGCTATTAAGAGAGGAAGAAGTAAAGACTTTTGGGCGATACGTAAGTTTTTGCCGAAAGAAACACAAAACTATGTACCTGCTTTTATTGCCGCTACTTATTTAGGGAAGTTTTATGATGAGCATGAGTTAGAGCCAGATTATCCAAAATTGGATATTCAACTAACAACACAAATGATCGTCCACGACTATATCACTTTTTTAAAGCTTTCTAAGTTGACAGGTTTGGACATGGACGATATCCGTACCTTAAATCCAGCCTATAAAAGAGACTACATTCCAAGTAGCCAACGAGGGTATAGCTTGATTTTACCTACGAGAGTGACGCCAAGTGTCGAAGCCTATCTAGAAGCGATGCGACCAGATGCCGAAAAGGTAGACGAACCGGCACTAATCGCCTCCCTACTGGAAGGAGTGACGTCAGAGGAAGAATATTATGTGGAAGCAAATTACACTTTGCAAGAGGGGCAGACGATCGATTCGTTGGTACAACTATTTCAAGTAGACCCGTTCTTCATTCGTGTTTGGAACAAATTAGGACAGAATGCTGCGCTAAGTGTTGGTCAACAGATTGTTCTTTACGGTATGAATGTTAAGAGCGCAGTAGAGGTAGAAGAGAAAAAAGCAATCGCTGCGGCTATGCCTCCAGTAGAAGAGATAGAGCAGCTACCAGTAAAAGAGCTGGAGGAAATGGTTGTTGAGAAAGTACTGCCAGAAGGAACTTTTGAGCGGGATAATTTTTTGTATTATACTGTAGAGGCAGGCGAAAATCTAGAAAAGATCGCTGCTCGCTTTGAAGAGGTCAATGTGCGTGATATTATGATTTTAAATAACTTCCGCAGCACACAGATTCCACAAGCTGGTAAAGAAATAAAGATCAAGAAGATTTAGTAGAGTTGTAAGATCGTGAGATAAGAGATGTGAGGCAGTTCCGCAATCTTCTTCAAAATCAACTTATTATACAGAATAACCTGGCAGTCGTCGATTCATTCGCAACTGTCAGGTTTTCTTATTTTTATCCACCTAGTCTGAGTTCAATAATAAACCCGCCTGACCATCGGGCAGGTTTACATTATTGAATGTTCGAATTTTGTCGAAAGCATCTATTTATTCTGCATATCTACTTCCAACAAAACTCGAACCCCGAAAGCTTTCGGGGTAAATTTAATTATTTCACGTTACTCATCGTTTGACATGTCTACTGTTCGTCATT
>CAYLPW010000158.1:6736-11693 GCA_964385665.1 uncultured Saprospiraceae bacterium | reverse complement strand
TCTCACCTCTCACCTCTCACCTCTCACCTCTCACCTCTCACCTCTAATTAATTCCCAAACGCATACTTCAAGTCATAAAATACCGAATGAATATGCTCAATATCCTTCCTTCGATGATCGTACTCAATGACCCAGTCAGGATGTTGTAAGCGAAAGTAGATACCGTCTTCATACTTGCCAGTTCCTGCCCAGGCGATATATATTTTTCGTTCGAGTTCTTTCTCCCAATACCGCGCAGCGATGTCATACTTGAAGTTCCCGAGGTAGGTTTTTAGAATACTCCAAACGATGTCTCGCTGTTCGGTAGATAACTCAGCGACAGAGATGCCTTCTCGTTTTTTCAAATAGCCTTCCTGACCAGTCCGCGTTAAAATATCGTCGTAAGCCGTATCGGAAACGACCGCGACCTTTCGTTGATCTTCTGTAAAACTATCGAATAATTGCCGACCAAATTTTGTCTCCAGATGCATGGCTTCAAATCCTGCAAATGGACCATCAGGCACCACCGTCGGATGTGCGCCAATGAAAAAAGGTGTAATATGAATCAAACCATTACGATAGCTCACACTCAACGACAAATGATGCCCCTCAATCCGCCACGACCAAGGCTCAGTCGTACTCGGTTCTCCAAATAAACTGACCCAAAATTTGTTGTGTCCATAGTGTTTATACACATTGCTACCTTCCACGATCATGTCTTCTTTGCGCCGTTCATCCAGCCAAAGCACCCAATTTGCTTTCAGATAGCCTGCCTCACTCAGTACACTTTGCAAGAGTAACTGCGTGGCACGCTTCTGCTCATTCGTCATGTCTTCTAGTGCCAATCCTTTTCGCGGATGCAAAAAGATAGGTAAGTTGCTCCAGCGAAATCGGTCTTTGTCGTCGAAGTCGAATTGGACGGTTTTCGAATCGAAATGGGTCAGCCATTCGCTGGCAATCGTGACGTGTTCCTGGATGAGGTCTGGTTGAGCGGATAGGGAAGTTTGCCCCAACACGAAGGCGAAAAAAACTATTAATTTGTACATCGTTGTTTATAGTTGATTGAGTATGAAAGCTAAGAAAAGATATTCACTTCAACAACTCTTACTATTCCGGGCAAGTCCCAAACGTCCCCACCTTATCTTGAATAAAATTGTACAACAAACGACGATACTCCTCAGGGCGTGTAATGATATCTTGTACATGAGTAGACCCCCAGTCGGTATGGTGAAATTCGCTGGTTGCGGGCGATAGATTTTTGGCTATATTTTCAGACTGATAAGATGCCGTTGCTTCATCAGTTCTAGAATGAATTAGGAAAACAGGTTCTTTGATACTTTTAGCAGCATTTCTTGGACTTGCTTCATTGTGATCGACCTCGGCACGCCAATCCACTAAGCCCATAATGACAGGCGTAATGTTCATCAGCCAATCCCCATATTGTCGGCGACCGCGCTCAAAAATAGCACTGTCCCAATCTTGAAACGGCGAATCGGCGACGATAAACGCCACATCTTTTTCTGTCGCACCAGCTTGCAAAACGGTTGCCCCGCCCCAAGATTCGCCAAACCAAGCGATCTGCTGATCGGAATAGCCGTAATTCGCCTGTAGCCAATTGGTCACGCTCAGTAGATCTTCTTTCTCTTTAATGCCCGCTGTGGCTACAATTCCACCACTTTCGTTGTGCATTCGATGATCGTAAAATACCAGATCACAACCACAGTCCCAAAACAGATCGGCAAATTTGAGCATACCAGCTCTCGAACTTCCCCAACCATGCGAATAGATGACCGCACATCGCACCGTATCAGGATAGTCATACAACCACCCTTTAATCGTGACATCATCTACTGATTGAACACTAAAGTCAATGGGTGTAGGTAGCTGCGCTGTCACTTCCTCATATGTCATTCCCCATCGCTCTGGCATCAGATCAATATCCTCTTGCATTTGCGTATTTTGTGGAAAGAGGATGATATTAGAAAAGAACCAACCCATCCCCACAATGGCAACTACGAAAAGCACTAGAAAGGTCAATAAGACTTTGGACAGATTATTCATGATGCACATATTTGAGTTGAATAAGAGTAGTTGGACTAGCTTCGACGCTTGGCGTACAGGTTACGTTTTTGTCGCTTGCGACGCTTACTGGCTTTTTTAGCCTTTATAGCTCCTTTTGGAGAAAAAATTTGTGACTTGCCGCGTTTAGAGGATAACTCACCTCGTCGATTTACTTTGGCAGTCGCGTTCTCACTAGCGGGGCAACCAGATTTTGGGGAGCAACTATTAAGACTAAATAGAAGGAAAAAAGCGAATATAGGAATAATCGCCTGTCGATATAATTTAATACGTTTCATCATCGTTATGAGCGTTTGTGAAGACAACCTACAAATGAAGTAAAAAATTGCTGAAACCCTTTATTTTTAAGGGTTTTTTGGCTAAAAAGGTTGTGTATATTGAACATGACCTGTACATTTGTCGTCTTAATTTGGGAAGGTGGAAGATTAAATTTTTAATTCTTTCGATCTTTCTCATTGACTCCATTCGTTTACGACCTTACTTTAATTAGCAAAGACTAAAATGAATGAAGAGTATACACTTAATCATTAAAAATTTTTCAAATGAACAAAGGAGATTTGATTAGCAAAATCGCCGAAAAAGCGGATTTATCAAAATCACAGGCTTCCGATGCGTTGAACACAATGTTAGACTGTATTGGAGATGCGTTGAAAGAGGGAGACAAAGTGACATTGATTGGATTCGGAACGTTCTCTACTTCACTGCGCAAAGAGCGTCAAGGTAGAAACCCACAAACAGGTGACAGCATCACTATTCCTTCAAAGGCTTCTGTTAAGTTTAAGCCTGGAAAAGAATTAGCGGATTCTGTAGATTCACCAGAATTGATCGAAAAGTTGTCTTAGGTAAAGACAGTAGGTGTTAGACGCTAGACTTTAAACGGTTCAGCGGTCTGAGCACTCTAGCTTTTAGAATAAATTATTCGATTTGGCAATCTGTTTGAGGACAGGTTGCCATTTTTTTTTAGTTAACTTTAGTAGTTCTCACATCGCTAAAGTCGGCGTGTGTAAATGATTGACGGATTGATTCGAAAAGCTATAATCAAACAGTCTGCTCATCACACTTTTCCGTTCTTTTTGCATCACGATGACATCTACTCCTTCTCGCGAAATATAGCCATTCAGCTCCTTCTCCATATTAGTTGTATCAATACTTTGGAAGCGAATCTTGTCGTAGTTCAAGTCTCTTAGGCTCGCTTTCCACTTCTCCATGTTGTTAGTCAAACTTTCCGTGTGGGACGTATCGAAATGTAGACAATGAATTTCTGCACCAAACGCTCGCGCGAAGTTAGTAGCCTGTCTTAATGCGACTCGGTCTTCCTCATCGTAGTCGGTTGTAAAAACAATATCATTGATGTTGCCGTCGAAAGTCGCTTCATCGGGTATAGACAAAACGGGCGTGGACAGTCGATTGATGACTTCGGCAGTTTTTGTTCCCATGAATACTTCTTTCAAACCACTCGCCCCTTTTGTTCCCATCACCACTAAATCAAAACGGTCTCGTTCCGCTACTTTTATGATTTGATCGACCACATCTCCCTTCTCTAACATATGCTTGACCGACACTTGTTCCATGTCATAATCATCCGCGATACGCCGCAGCATAGGAATGGAATCTTTGAAGTTGTCGAAGGCTTCTAATTCTATTTCGTCATAGGCTTTGCCTGTCGCACTCGATGAATCGTAGACATGTAGCGCAATAATTTCGCTACCTAATTGCTGTGCCATTGTCAGCGCATAGACAAATGCATTGTTGGCAATGGGTGAAAAGTCGGTTGGAAACAGTATTTTTTGCATTGGTGCTTTTTTGACAAATTACAACTTCAATATGAATTGAAGATTAACTTATCTGAATAACTTTTTAACACTAAGAAAAGATCGGTTTTTGAGAGTTTAACTGAGCTATCTTTCTACACCAGCATGACTACATTGCCTCTTTTGTGTCCACTGTCCACATACTCATGCGCTTCGACGATTTCCTCTAGCATGTATCGACGATCAATGACCAAGTGCAGTCTTCCGATTTGCATGATTTTGACTACATTCATCATCATGTCGTGCAAGGCTTTGGCAGGTAGTGTACCTGTAGCTGCAAATTTGGCTTTCTTTCGCCCAACGATACTCGTTTTCATCATTTGTAGCAATAGTGACAAGGACAATACTGGCGACAAATAGGCTCCATCAGCTTTCAAGATGCGTTTGCACTTTCGGAAAGAGCTTTTCCCAACTGTGTCATAGATGAGATCGTATGTTTTGTTTCCTTTTGTAAAATCGGTTTTGGTGTAGTCAATCACCAGATCTGCGCCTAAGGATCTGACTAATTCTACATTCTTCGTACTACAAACGCCCGTTACTTTTGCGCCCAGAAACTTCGCCAATTGCACAGCCGCTGTTCCTAAACTGCCAGATGCGCCATTGATCAGCACCTTTTGCCCTTTCTTGACTTTCCCGATTTCTCTTAGGAAATTCATAGATGTCACGGCCCCGTCACAGATCGCTGCAGCTTCCTCAAACGAAATGTTTTCTGGTTTGTGAGCGACTACGCCATCTTCGGAGATACACACATATTCGGCATTAGAACTAAAGTGAAAAGCCGTCTCTCCAAATACTTCATCATTGACTTGAAAACGATGTACGTCCTTCCCCACAGCCACTACTCGCCCAGCAAATCCTGTTCCAGGAATAGGTTGTTTGGGCTTGTTCCACCCTAAAAATAGACGAGCATAACGTGGTGTCCCCGCGCGCATCATGGTATCCGCAGCAGTGATGGGTACTGCAATGATTTTGACGAGTATTTCTTTCGATGCAGGCGTTGGTTTTTGAACGTCTTGAATTTGCAACACTTCAGGGGATCCGTAGGCGGTAGCGATGACTGCTTTCATGGTTTGTGTTTTCATCTTTCT
>CAYLPW010000158.1:0-6636 GCA_964385665.1 uncultured Saprospiraceae bacterium | reverse complement strand
CTATGACCTATCATCCATATCCCATGAATTCATGACCTATGAAACCTTCTTCCAGTACGCGCGTGGCGTCATGCCTTCCATCTTTTTAAAAAAGGTATTGAAGACCGTTTTTGAGTTAAAACCGCTGTCGTAGGCTAGGGCGAGAATGGTTAGGTGTTGATTAGCAGGTTCGGCGACTTTTGCTTTGAAGGTATGGACTCGATAGGCGTTGATGTATTCGGAAAAGTTCTGCTCAAAGCCTTCATTGAGGAGCTGAGAAAGATAATTGGGCGGTAAACTCATTTGTTCTGCTAAGGCTCGAAGTGTCAGATTGGGATCGAGATAAGGTTGTTGATTGGTCATGAGTTGTTCCAATTGTGCTTTCTGTTGTGCGAGTTCTTCTGGCGTAAATAAAGTCTTTTTGTATTTGCGTTTGCTAATGGTGAAATCCGTACGCTCGCCAAGTACTTGCTGCGTAAGCTGTTGAAACTGTGGAATAGGTCGTAATTCTTTTAATAAAGGATCAACAAATAGATAGATCAACATCGGCAAGCGATAGTCAATACCTTTTTCAATCCACTGAATTGCCTTGTCTGTATTGCCAAGTGCGGTATGACAAAGGATGAGCAAAAGAACCGCTCTTTCTATAGATTCGCTTTCTAAAGCCGCTTCGAGTTGCTGAATGCCTTTTTCTGCTTCTTGGCTGCGATTCAAATAGGCTTGAGCAAGTGTCATGCCTCCTACTCTATTCAGCAGACTGGGACGATCTGTTGGCAAGTGTTCAAAGTAGTCTAAGGCTGCTGCTGCTTTGTCCATTAATAGTAAACAACTTCCTTTGTACAAAATAGGCGCAGAAAAATCTGGATTCAGCGACAGGCTCTTATCGAAATGCGAAATAGCTTGTGGGTAGTCTTCCATCAAGTAGACAACGAAGCCTTTTAGATGATAATTCACCGCCGAAAAAGGATCGATTTGAATGCCTGTATCAATATAGTGCAATGCCGCTTCTAACTTTCCTTCGGCAGCTAATGTACCTGTCATGGACTGGTAGTAGTCAATAGTCGGACGTGCTTCCAGCGATTTGTTGAGGTGGTAGTACGTCTTCTCAAAATTCCATTCGCTCAATAAGCTCGTCCAAGACAAGTTCAGTTGAACTTCGGCTAAATTAGGCTCGATTTTAAGGACTTGATTCAGATGCTCTTGCGCTTTTCCAAATGCTTCTTTCGCAGACAGGAAACCCACAGTTGCTAGAACCGTGTAGGCTTGGTGTAATCCGACATAAGCCATCGGAAAGTCTGCTTTTTCCGCAATGATTTCTTCCAACAACTGAATGCCTGCCTGCACATCAGCTTTATTCATTTTCAGCACCAAATAGCGTGCCTTCAAGTACTGTTTATACAAATCAACGCTGATGTCGGGAGCTTCCACCAACTGCTCATCAATCTCCAAATGCCCTAAATGCTCGCGCAATCGGTCGGCGATCAATAAGCTCAATTCGTCTTGCACCTCAAAAACATCGTCTAACGGACGATCAAAACGCTCCGACCAAAACTGATAATCGTCTTGTACATCAACGAGTTGAGCAGTAACACGAAGCTTGTTTTTGGATAATCGAATATTGCCTTCTAAAATGGTAGAGACATTCAGTGCGTCACCAATCTCGGCAATCGGTAGTTGTTTGTCTTTAAAATAAAAGGAAGAGCTTCTGGAAGTCACGCGCAATCCTTCAATCTTGGACAGCGCATTGATAATTTCTTCGGTCATGCCATCGCTGAAGTATTCATTTTCAGGATCGGTGCTGCGATTGACAAAGGGTAAGACTGCAATGGATTTCTCCAGTTGCTGCCGTTTTCCTTTCAGTTCTGATGGAATCGGCAGTCGAAGATGTTCGTCCTTCACCGCGAAGACGCCTATTGCTTCTATCACATTCTTGAAACTATATTCTCCCAAATAGTGGGTTTCAATATGTGCTTGATTATGGAGTTCATCGTTCAGTTTTTGAGAAATCAGTACCGCACCAGCCACGCCCATACTTTCTATACGCGATGCTACATTTACGCTATCGCCATAGATGTCTGTTCCATCAAATACCAAATCGCCTATATGCAAACCGACGCGCAGTGGAATAACGTCTTTGAATTGCGCTGCTCGCTGAATAGCAATGGCACACTCCACCGCTTCGATGCCGCTTTGAAAGATACTCAGTGTCCCATCGCCAAAGTACTGCAAAATTTCACCATGAAAGAGCCGATGTTGCTCCTCAAAAATGCGTCGATGTCGGTTGCGTATTTGAATGGCTTGCTGCTCGTCTTCTTGCATGAGTGCCGTATAGCCAACAATGTCAGTGAACATGATGGCGGCTAGGCGACGATGTGAGTTGGGTGTTGGCATATTCTTTATATTGTCATTCGTGCTTAATCCACGAATTCAAATATACAATTTTGAAATCAGCAAGGTGTGAAGGAAGTTGAAAATAGATATTACCTAAAGTCATCGGCAGTCAGAAAATCAACAGGGAAGTAAATATTTTGTAAGTGATCGAAGTCTTTATCTGTAGTAATCAATGTTGCTTTAGTAGCCAAAGCAGTCGCAGCTATCCAAAGATCATTTTTACCCATATTTCTGGCACTCATCCGGTGAGGTAAAGGTTTACCAATCAGCTTTCCTTGGCTGTATGCATAGATTTCAGCGTAAGCTTCAATAATTTCTTTTGTTTTGATCGGCGCGACTAAATGATTTTGAATCAATAATTCAAGTTGATCCATCTTTTGCCTTCCCCAGTTTCGACTTTTCGCTAAGCCTCTTATTTCTCCTTCAGTCACTATAGAAATGACAAACTGATTCATCGGATCGCTGAAGTAATGCCGATCAAAGAAGTTTCTAAAGGTGGGATTGGTAATGAAAAAGATAAGTATATTCGTATCGTTGACGTAGATCACAGTTTGTTCACTTTATAGCAGCTAATAATTCATCCGTATTTTCATCTGCCCATAGATGATAATCAATTTGAAAAATAGCTGCTTTTAGCTTATCGGTACTATATCGCT
The DNA here is from genome assembly GCA_964385665.1 of uncultured Saprospiraceae bacterium. Taxonomy (GTDB): domain Bacteria; phylum Bacteroidota; class Bacteroidia; order Chitinophagales; family Saprospiraceae; genus JAAUTG01. The sequence continues at coordinate 3,610 of CAYLPW010000158.1, read as the reverse complement.
GCTCTTTTTTCAATTTCTCGATAGAAACAGACTCAGGTGTTGGCATGCGTGCTAATTCTAGTACACGATTGCTTTTGACATTGAATCCTTCTACTTGTTCGGTCTCAGACTTGTTTCTGTAGTAATCGGCAAGAGCCAGCAAACGTCTGATTAGAAACTCGTTCTGAATCTCTGTAATGTATTGGATCAATTTATTTTTAGCTACGTCTATATTCATTCGATCTATTTGTTTGCTGATAGAAAGTATGGTATATTCCTACCTATAACACAAGATACGTCTGAAAAGATGGATGAAGCGTTACTCTTGTGCTTTTTAAAAAAATATTTTTTTCAAATCTTAATCGTGAAACTACCATTCTTATTGATTTTATTGACGATCCTTGTTCATGCTTGCCAAAAAGAACCCTTGGACTGGAACGGTGCTATCTTAACCAATCCCCGTCAATTACTAACGGCAGAAGAACTGCTCGCTGGCAAAACGCAACCGCTAATAGATATGAGCTATTTCGCCCAACCTGATTGGAGCAGCGAAGCAAAACATTCTTTTTCAGGCACGATCAGCTTTGAAGATACAAAACTCATCTTTCCGATAGAACGAGCCTATTATCCTGGAGAAAACAGTTTCCCCAAATTTGAAATAGCCTTTCTTTCGCACGATGGCGAGTTGATTCCTCAAACCAAAAAGAAGATAATCACTCGCTCTGAAAGCAGTAGCCTTTGGGATGTCATCGTCGGAACAGGACGTGTCTGGCACGAAAAGCAAGATGGCGAATGGAGTCGCGCTTCTTTTCCATTGACGCTGACCGATCGCTATGTGGGACAAGCTAGAAATTGTGTAGCTACTTTTGTTTATCAAGCTGACACGATAAGTGCTATTTGCTTGCAATGCAGTCAAGAAACAGCAGACATAGACGACCAACAACTCGGTAATATCAATGGTACGTTGCCCGTCACTTTTCAACAGCGATCTTTCCCAGACTCTGCTCAGATTGTTGACGAACATCAGCGGTCTATTGCAGAACGATTGCCAGTGCATTCGTTGAGCAAAATTGATGTTAATGGAGCTGTTGCAGACTATTTTGAGCAGAAAATACGTACCAATGCGTCGACCAGTTTAGGAGCTGTTCTGTTAGACAATCAACTTTATTTGCATCCACCCAAAACGCGACACGGTAACTATCCATATCCCCATGAAATGCGGCATGGTTTGTATTCCGTCACCAAAAGTATGGCAGGCGCATTAGCGTTGATGTACTTTGAGGAGCGATACGAAGAACGTCTATTCGATGCACTCATTGTAGACTATGTACCAGCATTAGCGGATCACGAAGGCTGGCAAGGTGTCACCTTTGCTCATGCGCTCAATATGGCAACTGGCACAGTGGGCAGCGAACGTTCAGAGCATTTGTATCAAACCATTATAGCCGCTGAAACAGCAGCAGAAGCCATCAAAAACGTCGCCCAACTTGGCAATACAGCCGCCTCGCCAGGTCAGGTGTTCAACTATGCTTCGACTAACTTTTTTGTCTTGTCTTACGCACTACAGCAGTATGTCGAAGCTAAAGAAGGTGTCGCCAACTATTGGGATTTGGTACATGAAAACGTGCTTGTCCCTATTGGAGCGGAACAGTTCAGTTTGTTGCATACCATCGAAGATGTTGGTATTCCCATGTTAGCGTTTGGCGCGTTGCCAACCATTGACGAAGCGGCTAAAATTGCGTTGCTATTTGCGAATGAAGGTAGTTATGAGGGACAACAGCTATTAAGTAAAGAACGTGTTCAGGAAGTTTTTGGACACACAACACAAAGCGGATATTCCACCAATAATGATTTCAGAGGCGACCAATATCAACATGGATTTTGGTCGAAAAAGATAAAAGCTGGAGGTTGCCACGTCAGAGCTACTTATATGTTGGGTTTTGGTGAAAACTATATCGTTTTTCTACCAAGTGGCGCAATCATCTTTAGATTCTTGGATGAGCATGATTTGAATATTGACCAACTGATTAAGCGAGTGGAGGCTATGGCGTCTTCGTGTTAGCCCAAAACACTATACCCCAGCAGTTTTTACTCACTCACTATACAAAATCATCGCCGACAAACGCGGCACACGCACTTGTCCACTGCTCACCGTCAAAATTCCTTCTGGCTTGATTGTCTCTGCTTGCAGTGCGACCGTCCACTCTCCTTCTGGAATATTAACTTCTTGTGCTGTTTTGTTGGCATTGAAAATGACCACAATGTTCTCCCATTCGTCACCATTCGCGTTGTCGCTAATTTGATACGCTACGATACCATTTTCAGCTGGCAAAAACGACAAATGTTCGCGCATCATCTCCGCATCTGGCATACGGAAAGCTGGATGGGCTTTGCGTAGGCTAATGAGATTTTGATAATAATTGAACACGTCTTTGTAGTTCGCTTTTCGAGACCAATCAATTTGATTGATTTCATCTGGTGATTTGTATGAATTTTCAACACCGTTTTTGGTGCGCAATAGCTCCACGCCTGCATGTAGAAAAGGAATGCCTTGCGAAGTCAGGACAATCGTATTAGCAAGCAAATGCATGTTGATACGGTCGGCTTCACTGTCTTCTGGATTGGAATTGGTCAAACGATCCCAAAGGGTGTGGTTGTCGTGACAAGAGACATAATTGATGTTTTGAACTGGATGATTCGCATACGGCGCGTCGGAATAATTCACCTTTGCATAGTCCACTTCTGGATGTTGTGTCGCGCCAACGATACCAAACTTGATGCTTTCTTCCATATCAGGTTTGCCACTCGCAAAACCCCGATCTTCATGCTCAAATACGCTACCTTTCACGCCATCGCGCAAATCGTCGCTAAAGACCGCTACACCTGGCATTTCCAAGGCATGTTTTTTCAAAGCTCTTCTTGATTCTGGCAACGGACTATCGCCTGCTGTCCATCCTTCGCCATACAAGAAAATATTCGGATCGATTTCGCGCATCGCTTCGCTAATTTCGTTCATGGTCTCCAAATCATGAATCGCCATTAAATCAAAGCGAAAACCGTCCAAATGATACTCCTTCACCCAATGTTGGAGCGATTCGATGATGAATTTACGCATCATGGGGCGGTCGGAAGCCGTTTCGTTACCACAGGCAGAAGCATCCGAAAAACTGCCATCTTCCCATTGACGGTAATAGTAACCTGGCACGAGTTGATTGAAATTGGATTCCTGCGTTTTGCCAGTATGATTGTAAACCACATCCAAAATGACGCGCAAGCCCTGATCGTGTAAAGCTTGTACTAGTTGCTTAAACTCCTTGATACGGACTGCGCCATCGAATGGATCGGTCGAATAACTTCCTTCTGGCACGTTATAGTTTTGCGGATCGTAGCCCCAATTGAACTGCGCGCTGTCCAGTTTCAATTCATCAATGCTATAATGGTCATAAGCTGGCAAAATATGAATGTGCGTTACGCCCAAATCTTTGATGTGATCTAATCCTGTGCGTTCGCCTTCGGGACTGGTCGTTCCCGTTTCGGTCAAGCCTAGATATTTGCCTTTATTTTGAATGCCAGAATTGGGGGAAATGGATAAATCGCGGATGTGCAACTCATAGAGAATGATGTCCGTGAA